>CALMKG010000028.1 GCA_937867175.1 uncultured Propionibacterium sp.
CCTGAGATGTCGAGGCCGGAGAGTTGATCGAGTGTCATGGTGACCGCCTTTCACAGGCCCAGTAGGGGGACCTTGTGGGGCGCCGGATGGCGGTCACGTCAACAAGTAGGAAGAACATCCCGTGTGCGGGACTTAAGAGTCTGGTGCCAACGACGCCGGTTCGTTGTGCTTGGAAGCCAGTTTACCGGGCTGGTGTGAGAAGGTCACGAAGGTAGCTCCCGGCGTTGCCGGTTGTGGTGCCATTGCCCGCGGCACGCAAGGCAATGCGGATGAGCACTTCGGCGACCTTCTCAGCGGCGATCTGGTCGCGTTTGAGGTAGCGCACGCGGACCGGTCGGTTGGCATCCGGCCGGTCCGTCGTGCGCTTGTAGGAGCGAACCATCAGGCTCACCCGTCCTCGGGGTTCTCGGGGTGGTCGTGGATCTCACCGGTGCGTTCGTCGAGTCTGGCGTAGAACGCGTCTTCGGCTTCTTGTCTCTGGTGGACCTCGTCGAGGACGAACTGGACGAAGTCTGCATCCCGATCAGTGATCGCAGTCTCCTCCACGTGCTCGACAGCCTCTTCCCCGGGCCACTTGGTCTGGCGTGTGGGACGGTCGCGATCCAGCCTGGTGCCGGAGGCGGTGACCCAGTCGCGCAGACGCTGGCGGGCGTCGGCGAAGTCGCGGTGCCAGCCCAGCGGCGCGGAGCCGTTCTGCTCGGGGTCGTAGGCACACAGCCAGTGCAGGTGGAGGGCGGAGAGTTCCCAAAGGATTTCGGGGTGGCGGTGCCAGTAGGGCGGGACGACGGAGGCTGAGAGCCCGTAGGTGTGGCGCAGCCAGTCGACCCACCGGTTCAGCTCCAGGAGTTCTTGCTCCAGGTCGGTGGCGGTCAGAAGGTTCCAGTTGACCGGGTGCGGGGGCTCGGCGACCAGATTTTGCGTGTCGTCGTAGTCGGGCTCATCGTCGAAGCCCGGCGTGTGAGTAGTCATGGTGCGCTCCTCTCCAGGTTCAGCGACCGAGCACCGGCGCATTGGGGGTCGTCCGCGAGACTGGAGGGTCGAACGCACGCTCCTGCTCGCGCTGGGCGGCCTCCCGGGCTGCCGAGTTGCGGGGTGTGCGGTCGACGTCGTAGCGGGTGCGGGCGGTGTCGTGGCCAATCTTTTTGGCGACGAACTCCTCACCTGACAGGGACTGGCCGTCTCTCTCGTAGGAGTATTCGTGGGCGTAGCCCTCGGCGACGAAGCTGTCGCCTTTGGCGAAACGCTCGAAAGCACGTTCGGCGGTAGCCCGGTACACGACGAGGTTGTGGAAGCTCGGCTCCAACTTCGTGAACGAGCCATCCTCCTCGCGGTGGAAGTTCTCCTGACCGAACCTTGCGTAGAAGCGAGCCTCCCCGCGATCGGTCACCGTCAGCTGCGGGTCGGTGGCGATGAAACCAGAGATGGACTGCTGAGTGCGGATAGCCATGGGACTGTCCTCCTGCCCTTCAGGTTGGGGCGGCCCCATCGATCAGGACCGCTGTGCCAGGCAGGTGCACGCGGCTTCCCAGCGTTCAACTACTCGGCGCTGGGCGGCCGTTGCAGGAGGGCTTCGATGCCCGCGCGGTCTCGCGTGAGCTGCGTGGCGTCGCTGCGCTTCGGCCAAGGGTTCAGGTCGGTGATGATCGGCGGGGTGGATCGCAGGAGGATGACGCCGGTGCCGAATGGGAGGGGGCGGATGCGGTCGGGTGGCAGGATCGGCACCCTCCGGACGGAGCGCTGGTTTGAACGGGTGCCGTGGTCGCCGAGGGTGACGGAATCGGTGTACTCGTCGCGTTCGCCGATGAGGGTGGCGAGGTCTTGAAGGTCGCGGCTGTTGGAGGCGCCGCCGAGGATGATCTTGACGATGCTGGCGTCCC
>CALMKG010000029.1 GCA_937867175.1 uncultured Propionibacterium sp.
TTGGACGTTGAGTGGAACCCCAAGGACGGGAACCTGGATCGGGACTTCTCGAACTTTCGTAACCTCTACGATGCGGGCGTCCTTGACCTCGGGATCCTCGTCGTGCGCCGTGAAACTGGCATGAGGGCGCTTTGGAGCGACACAATCGCCCGAGCGAAACAGCTCGACAGCACCACCTTCACCTCCGCTGAGTGGAGCGAGCGGCTGCGGAAGACTCCGGCAGATCCTCTGGGGACGTCCACCACCTCCAACTTTGAGAAGCTCGTCACGAGAGTCACGCGCGGCGATGGCGGAGGATGTCCAATCCTTGCCATCGCCATCACGACGCGGTGCTATGAACCACCTGCTGACCTGGAGGCCGAGATCCAGCGTGTCGCGGACAACCACACAGTGAGCGGACGCGTCGAACGGCTCGCCGAACGCCTGTTCCCCTCGGCGACCATCGGGGATCTCGCCGAGGCGACTAGTGAAGACCCCGACGAAGGCGACGTGAGTTAGTAGCCGCTCACCGCCTCTAGGACTTTCTTGGGACGGCCACGGCCTCTGAACTCTGCGCCGCCTTTGGCGAGGAGCGCCCTTACACGAGTGATCGAGTATCCAGAGGAATCTGCGAGCTGCTGCACGGACGCGCCCGCTTCGTACTCTTCGACCAGGATGCGAGCAACGCGCTCAGAAAGCCAGCCGCTCATCCGCTCGTTTGGCTCAAGGGTCGGGAACTCCTCGATCTTGCCGCCCTCGTATCCACGATATGTCTTGCCCTTCGGCTCGACGTCTTCGGCCGATTCGTTGCCCCAGGCGCTCCAACCCGGTCGGGCGTAGCGAGCAAACATCTCCAGATAGGGGCCGGGTGAGCAAGCTTCGATGAGGTCGTACTGCTCGTCGGGCTTGCGGCTGTGCTCACGCTTACGGGTCTCGATCATGTTCACCGTCGAGCGGGCCGGAGCGAGCGTCCTCATAGAGCCTTTGACTCCGAAGAGGATGGGCTCAGTCACATTCCGGAAGTAGAATCCAACGCCACGACCGTCTGGCCCCCCATCCTTCCGGCGCTTCGCCCAGATGACATTGCTGACATAGCGGAAGCCCCACGCCTGGAGCACTTCAATGCCTTCAAGGAGCAGTGCGTTGGGAACCCAGAGGTACAGGTGGGCATCCTTCGCGGTGGCATCACCGACAGGGAGCGCCTTGATCTCTTCGAGGTCCATGGTGCCGTAGCGGTCGAGACGGCGGTGCTCCGGGGCGACCTTGCCGGTCCGGTTGGCGAACCTCCACGGCGGATCAGCAAGCACTGTCTTGAATCCGCCGTCGACCGCGGGGAGGGCTGGAATCTCCGAGAGGGACGGTGGCATGTCGATGGTCGCTGGCATGGGAACATCGTAGCCGAAAAGATCTAATTGATCGAGATTGGATCTTTTCATGGCATGTGTCGCAAGGCTCATGGCTCCTCCTGGGGATCGTGGTCGATCAGGACATGGTGCCGCACGCCTCTGACATTCCAGGAGGGTTATCCACAGGCTCAGGTGCGTCGACTCCTCGGCGGCTGGTCTTCCTGACCCGGCGATCAGCGCGTCGGACCTGAGGAACCCACTCGAAGGGCCGGTCCACCTTGCCCCCAGTCCCTGCTTGGCGAAGGCCACGCGTCTTGCAGATCAAGGTCCGTACTACTCTGTATGGAATTGACCGGTGCGGCCAGAGAAGCCACTCGGCAGTAAGGAGTGTGATCAGGGTGGTGGAGCGGCGGGGGCCGGGTCGTCCAGCGTATGACTCGAAGCAGAAGCTCGTGGCCGCGACATGCAAGTTGCTCTCGGAGCGTGGGTTCGAGGCGACGAGTCCGGTGATGCTCCAGCAACGCTCCGGTATCGGGCAGGGCAGCATGTACC
>CALMKG010000030.1 GCA_937867175.1 uncultured Propionibacterium sp.
AGCTGGCACACCGGCGCTCACCGGGTGAGTCGCACATCGACCTACACACCCCGTCACTGGAGCAGGATGGTTGGGAGGCCGGGGGCCACACGGTGCTGACCTTGGTGGCTGATGACAAGGCCTGGCTGGTTGACACCATCAGCCTGGCGGTGAACGCGCAGGGTTGGGCGGTGCGTGAGATCATCCACCCGCAGTTCCACGCCATCCGGGATGCCGGAGGCAATCTGGCGGACATGGCCCATCGCAGCGAGGGCCGGGCGACGATCGCGGAGGCGTGGCTGTGGCTGGAGCTCTATCCGCCGCTCGGTTCGTCAGCCGAGGACGCCAAGCCTGACCTGATGAGGGCCCTGCACGCCAGCCTGAACGACCTCGACGCGGCCACCGCCGACCAGCAGGCGATGCACGATCGGCTGGGGGCGGTCGCCCAGCAGGCCGAGGACGCGCCGCATTCCGATGCCCCCCTCGTGGCCGAGATGCTGAAATGGCTGGCCGACGACCGCTTCCTGCTGCTCGGCGCTCGCGACTTCGCGCTGACCACCTCCGAGACTGGCGATGTCCACTTCGAACCGCAGCCCGGTGGGCTGGGTATCCTGCGCGGCGACCTGCGCGCGTCCCGGGTATTCGGCGCCGTCCCCAAGCAGGGCGAGTTGCTGGTCATCACCAAGGAATCCGACAGGTCGCGCGTTCGCCGGGCGAACCACATGGACTACTTGGGCCTGCACCTTGCCGGCCCGGACGGCGAGCACCTGGAGCGACGCTTCCTGGGCCTGTTCGCATCGTCGGCGTTGACTGAATCGGTGCTGCGGGTGCCGATGCTGCGCGGCAAGGCGTTGCAGATCGCCGAAGCGATCGGCTACGACCCCGACTCCTACGGTGGACGCGCCGTCGTAGCTGCGATCGAGGCCCACCCCCGCGAGGAGTTGCTGCAGTCGAGTGCCGCTGAGCTCACCCCGATCATCGCCGAGATCGCCGACCAGGACGATCCTCGGCAGGTGATCAGCTACTTCCGAGCCGGGTCCTGGGGGCGCTTCCTGACCGCGCTGATCTACTTCCCGCGAGAGCGCTACAACACCACCGTACGACAGCGGCTCGCGGGCCTGCTGATGGAGGTCAGCGGGGCCGAGTCCTTCCAGTGGAGCGCGCTGGTCAGCGAGTCACCGCTGGCGAGGCTGTACTTCACCTTGAAGTTGCCGCCCGGGCACGTGCTGCCGGAACTTGACCAGGCACGGCTGCGGCAGGCCATCGAGGAGGCAACCCGGGACTGGGAGGATCGCTTCATCGAGATCGCCGAACGGATGGACAGCTCGCAGCGCGGCGTCGAGTGGTCCGACGGCTACAAGGAGGACTACACCCCGGTCGAGGCGATCAACGATCTGGTGGCGTTGAACCAGGTTTCGGGCTCGTCCGACATGGCGCAGATCATGTACGTGCCGGTGCCGCCAGAGAACGGGGTGGACTTCCGGCTGAAGATGCTGCGCGTCGACTCCGAGATGGTGCTCTCTCAGATCATGCCCCACCTGGCCAGCCTGGGCGTGGACGTCATCGACGAACGTCCGTTCCACCTGGAGTTGCGCGGCCATGACGCGCACATCTACGACTTCGGGCTTCGCCTGCCTGGTGGGCTCGAACGCCTGGACGGCTGGTCGTATGAGGCCCGAGCCCGCTTCACCTCGGCAGTGGCAGCCAGTTTTGCCGGACTGGGTGAGGCTGACGGTCTGAACCGGATGGTGACCGACTCCTGGTTGACCTGGCAGCAGGTTTCGGTGCTGCGCGCTATTTCACGTTATCTGCGTCAGCACGGCACCACCTACTCGCAGCCCTACATCGCCGCCACACTGCACAAACACCGACAGATCACCACCAGCCTGATGCAACTGTTCGAGGCCAAGTTTGATCCGTGGTTCGACCCCGCGGCAGACCGTGCGGCCTTGGTCGACGAGCATGCGAATCGCATCCGGGCGGCACTGGAGCAGGTCTCCGCGCTCGACGAGGACAGAATGCTGCGGCAATTCCTGTCCGTGTTGCTAGCCGTCGTGCGCACCAACTACTACCAATTGGACGACGACCCGTTGCCCAGCGGCACTCCCCGTTCCGGACGCGGCGCGTTGGCATTCAAGTTGTCGCCCGCCGACCTGGACTTCGCCGACGATCGCCAACCCAAGTTCGAGCTCTTCATCTACTCGCCGCAGGTGGAAGGTGTGCACCTGCGTTATGGTCCGGTCGCCCGCGGCGGCATCCGCTGGTCGGACCGGGCCGAGGACTACCGCACCGAGGTGCTCGACCTGGTCAGGGCGCAGACGGTCAAGAACGCCATCATCGTGCCGGTGGGCGCCAAGGGTGGCTTCTACCCGAAGCGGTTGGCCGAAGTGAGCGCGGCCGATCGCCTCAGCGAGGGGCGGGCCAGCTACGCGTCCTACATCAGGGCCCTGCTCAGCGTCACCGACACGATTGTGGACGGCCAGCCGGTGCACCCCGATCGGGTGGTCGCCTGGGACGACTATGACCCGTACTTGGTGGTGGCCGCCGACAAGGGCACTGCCACCTTCAGCGATCTGGCCAACCAGATCGCGGTCGAGCGGGGATTCTGGCTCGGGGACGCATTCGCCTCCGGCGGCTCAGACGGTTACGACCACAAGGCGATGGGCATCACCGCACGCGGTGCGTGGGTCTCGGTGCAACGCCACTTCAGCGAGATGGGAATCGACGACCAGACCGACGACTTCACCTGCGTCGGCATCGGGGACATGTCGGGCGACGTTTTCGGCAACGGCATGCTGCGATCGCGGCACATACGGCTGGTGGCCGCGTTCAACCACACGCACATCTTCATCGACCCCGACCCAGACCCCGAGAGCTCCTACGCCGAACGTGAGCGGCTGTTCCGGCTGCGGCGTTCCGGATGGAACGACTACCGCTCAGACCTGATCACCGCCGGTGGCGGCGTCCACCTACGCACGGCCAAGGCGATTCCGGTGGGTGACGAGGTTCGCCGGGCGCTGGGGATCGACGATGGCGTCACCGAGTTGACCCCGAACGAGATGATCCAGGCCATCCTGCGAGCCCCGGTCGACCTGATGTGGAACGGCGGGATCGGCACCTGGGTGAAGGCGACCGACGAGACCCACGCCCAGGTCGGCGATCGCAGCAACGACCAGTTGCGGGTGGACGCGGACACGGTCCGGGCGCGCTGCGTGTCAGAGGGCGGCAATCTTGGCTGGACGCAGGCAGCCCGCGTCGAGTACGCCCTTGCCGACGGCCGCATCAACACCGACTTCATCGACAACTCCGCCGGCGTAGACACCTCAGACCACGAAGTCAACATCAAGATCCTGCTGGACGCCGAGGTCGCAGCCGGTCGGCTGGACCGCAGCGGACGCAACCGCCTGCTGCACGAGATGACCGACGAGGTTGCCGCGGCGGTGCTGGATGACAACGTCGCCCAGAACCGCGCATTGGCCAACTCGCTGGCCTCGGCCCACGCGCATGCCGGGGTGCATGAGCAGTTGATGGCGACGCTGGAGCGCAGTGGGCAACTCGCTCGTCGGCCGGAGGGCCTGCCGAGCAGCGAGACGCTGGCGGCCCGGACGGCTCATGGGCGGGGACTGGTAGGACCAGAGTTGGCGATGTTGTTGGCGACGGTCAAGCACAGCCTCGCCGAGGACGTGTTGGCATCCGAGTTGCCTGACGATCCCTATCTGGCAGACCGGCTTGTCAAGTACTTCCCGACGCCGCTGCGCGAGCGTTTCGGCGAACAGATGTGGCACCATCCACTTGCCCGCCAGATCATCACCACCGTGGCGGTGAATCGCTTCGTCGATTCCCAAGGCATCAGCGCAGCCCACCGACTGCGTGCCGAGACCGGTGCGACAACGGCCGATGTGATGCGTGCTCAACTGGCCGCACGCAACTTGATGGATGCCGGCTGGCTCGAGACCACCATCACCCGCGCAACCGACATGGACGCCGCCATCAAGACCCTGCTGCGGGTGCACATCCGCCGCCTCGTGGAGCGTGCCTGCCGATGGCTGCTCCAGGAACACCGCCACGGTGTCGACATTGAGGCGCTGATCGCCGAACTCAAACCGGGAACGCGCCAGGTCATCCGGGATCTGCCCGAGTTGCTGGCCCCCGCTGGTCTGGAACGGTACGAGGAGTCGGTGGCTAACCTGGTCGACCTCGGCGTGCGTGACGACCTGGCGCGCCGGATGGCGAGTTGGCAGATCGCCCACTTGGCCTTGCCGATCGTGCGAGTGGCTGGACGCCGCCACCGCGACGTCGGCCTGACCGCCCGGGTCTATTTCGAGTTGAGTGAGCGGCTGGGCATCGACAAGGCGTTGGTCTCGTCGCAGAACTTGCCGCGTACCGGCCGTTGGGAGATCATGGCCCGGGCATCGGTTCGCGATGAGCTGATCAGCGTCCAGGCCGCGATCGCAGCAGATGCGTTGGAGTTGTCCCCCGACCCCGGGCTGGGCCCAGACGAAGTCGTATCGGCATGGTGGCAAGCACATCCGTCAGCTGCCATCCAGCACGACCTGCTGTCAGAGGTCTGTCAGGGCGAGGTCGACCTGGCCAGGATGTCGGTGGCGACCGGGGCGCTGCGCGGGCTGCTCACTCGCTGAGGCCACCGTCGGGCAGGATGGGCACTATGCATATCGACCTGCACACCCACTCCAATGTCTCCGACGGCACCGACACCCCTACCCGCTTGGTGCTGAATGCCCGAGCCGCCGGGCTGGATACGGTGGCACTGACCGACCATGACACGCTGGACGGTGTTCCGGAGGCGCGTGCGGCCGGGCGCCGAATGGGCATCCACGTAGTGCCAGGAGTCGAACTGAGCGCCGAGGTCGACGGTCGTGAGGTGCATCTGCTTGGTTACGGCACACGGCTCGACCATCGCGACTTGAACGCCGAGCTGACGCGGATTCGGCTGGGACGCCGTAACCGGCTGCCGGCGATGCTCGACAAACTGGCCCGGCTCGGCGTCCCGCTGACCATGGCGGAGGTGGAGGCGCAAGCAGGCGCCGCCGGCACCGCACTTGGACGGCCGCACGTCGCGGATGCGCTGATCGCCAAGGGCGAGGTCGCCAACCGGCAGGAGGCCTTCGACCGGTTCCTGGACCGCAACGGTCCGGCCTTCGTGCCACGTCCGGCCGCCGAACTCA
>CALMKG010000031.1 GCA_937867175.1 uncultured Propionibacterium sp.
AGCTGGCACACCGGCGCTCACCGGGTGAGTCGCACATCGACCTACACACCCCGTCGCTGGAGCACGATGGCTGGGAGGCCGGGGGCCACACGGTGCTGACCTTGGTGACTGATGACAAGGCCTGGCTGGTTGACACCATCAGCCTGGCTGTGAACGCGCAGGGTTGGGCGGTGCGTGAGATCGTCCACCCGCAGTTCCAGGCCATCCGAGACGCCGGAGGCAATTTGCTGGACATGGCCCATCGCAGCGAGGGCCGGGCAACGATCGCGGAGGCGTGGCTGTGGCTGGAGCTCTATCCGCCGCTCGGTTCATCAGCCGAGGACGCCAAGCCTGACCTGATGAGGGCCTTGCACGCCAGCCTGCACGATCTCGACGCGGCCACCGCCGATCAGCAGGCGATGCACGATCGGCTGGTTGCGGCCGCCCAACAGGCCGAGGACGCGCCGCATTCCGATGCCCCCCTCGTGTCCGAGATGCTGAAATGGCTGGCTGACGACCGCTTCCTGCTGCTCGGCGCTCGTGACTTCGCTCTGACCACCTCCGTGACCGGCGATGTCCACTTCGAACCGCAGCCCGGTGGGCTGGGTATCCTGCGCGGCGACCTGCGCGCGTCCCGGGTATTCGGCGCCGTCCCCAAGCAGGGCGAGTTGCTGGTCATCACCAAGGAATCCGACAGGTCGCGCGTTCGCCGGGCGAACCACATGGACTACTTGGGCCTGCACCTTGCCGGCCCGGACGGCGAGCACCTGGAGCGACGCTTCCTGGGCCTGTTCGCATCGTCGGCGTTGACTGAATCGGTGCTGCGGGTGCCGATGCTGCGCGGCAAGGCGTTGCAGATCGCCGAAGCGATCGGCTACGACCCCGACTCCTACGGTGGACGCGCCGTCGTAGCTGCGATCGAGGCCCACCCCCGCGAGGAGTTGCTGCAGTCGAGTGCCGCTGAGCTCACCCCGATCATCGCCGAGATCGCCGACCAGGACGATCCTCGGCA
This sequence comes from uncultured Propionibacterium sp., assembly GCA_937867175.1. Lineage (GTDB taxonomy): Bacteria > Actinomycetota > Actinomycetes > Propionibacteriales > Propionibacteriaceae > Brooklawnia. Next base: position 992 of record CALMKG010000031.1, read on the forward strand.
GGTGATCAGCTACTTCCGAGCCGGGTCCTGGGGGCGCTTCCTGACCGCGCTGATCTACTTCCCGCGAGAGCGCTACAACACCACCGTACGACAGCGGCTCGCGGGCCTGCTGATGGAGGTCAGCGGGGCCGAGTCCTTCCAGTGGAGCGCGCTGGTCAGCGAGTCACCGCTGGCGAGGCTGTACTTCACCTTGAAGTTGCCGCCCGGGCACGTGCTGCCGGAACTTGACCAGGCACGGCTGCGGCAGGCCATCGAGGAGGCAACCCGGGACTGGGAGGATCGCTTCATCGAGATCGCCGAACGGATGGACAGCTCGCAGCGCGGCGTCGAGTGGTCCGACGGCTACAAGGAGGACTACACCCCGGTCGAGGCGATCAACGATCTGGTGGCGTTGAACCAGGTTTCGGGCTCGTCCGACATGGCGCAGATCATGTACGTGCCGGTGCCGCCAGAGAACGGGGTGGACTTTCGGCTGAAGATGCTGCGCGTCGACTCCGAGATGGTGCTCTCGGAGATCATGCCCCACCTAGCCAGCCTGGGCGTGGACGTCATCGACGAACGTCCGTTCCACCTGGAGCTGCGCGGCCGGGACGCGCACATCTACGACTTCGGACTTCGTATGCCTGGTGGCGTCGAACGCCTGGACGGCTGGTCGTATGAGGCTCGAGCCCGCTTCACCTCGGCAGTGGCAGCCAGTTATGCCGGTCTGGGTGAGGCTGACGGTCTGAACCGGATGGTGACCGACTCCTGGTTGACCTGGCAGCAGGTTTCGGTGCTGCGCGCTATTTCACGTTATCTGCGTCAGCACGGCACCACCTACTCGCAGCCCTACATCGCCGCCACACTGCACAAACACCGACAGATCACCACCAGCCTGATGCAACTGTTCGAGGCCAAGTTTGATCCGTGGTTCGACCCCGCGGCAGACCGTGCGGCCTTGGTCGACGAGCATGCGAATCGCATCCGGGCGGCACTGGAGCAGGTCTCCGCGCTCGACGAGGACAGAATGCTGCGACAATTCCTGTCCGTGTTGCTGGCCGTCGTGCGCACCAATTACTACCTATTGGACGACGACCCGTTGCCCAGCGGCACTCCCCGTCCCGGACGCGGCGCGTTGGCCTTCAAGTTGTCGCCCGCCGACCTAGACTTCGCCGACGATCGGCAACCCAAGTTCGAGCTCTTCGTCTACTCGCCGCAGGTGGAAGGTGTACACCTGCGTTATGGTCCGGTCGCCCGCGGCGGCGTCCGCTGGTCGGACCGGGCCGAGGACTACCGAACTGAGGTGCTCGACCTGGTCAGGGCGCAGACGGTCAAGAACGCCATCATCGTGCCGGTGGGCGCCAAGGGTGGCTTCTACCCGAAGCGGTTGGCCGAAGTGAGCGCGGCCGATCGCCTCAGCGAGGGGCGGGCCAGCTACGCGTCCTACATCAGGGCCCTGCTCAGCGTCACCGACACGATTGTGGACGGCCAGCCGGTGCACCCCGATCGGGTGGTCGCCTGGGACGACTATGACCCGTACTTGGTGGTGGCCGCCGACAAGGGCACTGCCACCTTCAGCGATCTGGCCAACCAGATCGCGGTCGAGCGGGGATTCTGGCTCGGGGACGCATTCGCCTCCGGCGGCTCAGACGGTTACGACCACAAGGCGATGGGCATCACCGCACGCGGTGCGTGGGTCTCGGTGCAACGCCACTTCAGCGAGATGGGAATCGACGACCAGACCGACGACTTCACCTGCGTCGGCATCGGGGACATGTCGGGCGACGTTTTCGGCAACGGCATGCTGCGATCGCGGCACATACGGCTGGTGGCCGCGTTCAACCACACGCACATCTTCATCGACCCCGACCCAGACCCCGAGAGCTCCTACGCCGAACGTGAGCGGCTGTTCCGGCTGCGGCGTTCCGGATGGAACGACTACCGCTCAGACCTGATCACCGCCGGTGGCGGCGTCCACCTACGCACGGCCAAGGCGATTCCGGTGGGTGACGAGGTTCGCCGGGCGCTGGGGATCGACGATGGCGTCACCGAGTTGACCCCGAACGAGATGATCCAGGCCATCCTGCGAGCCCCGGTCGACCTGATGTGGAACGGCGGGATCGGCACCTGGGTGAAGGCGACCGACGAGACCCACGCCCAGGTCGGCGATCGCAGCAACGACCAGTTGCGGGTGGACGCGGACACGGTCCGGGCGCGCTGCGTGTCAGAGGGCGGCAATCTTGGCTGGACGCAGGCAGCCCGCGTCGAGTACGCCCTTGCCGACGGCCGCATCAACACCGACTTCATCGACAACTCCGCCGGCGTCGACACCTCAGACTACGAAGTCAACATCAAGATCCTGCTGGACGCCGAGGTGGCAGCCGGTCGGCTGGACCGCAGCGAACGCAGCCGTCTGCTGCACGAGATGACCGACGAGGTCGCCGAGGCGGTGTTGGAAGATAACGTCGCCCAGAACCGCGCATTGGCCAACTCGTTGGCCTCGGCCCACGCGCATGCCGGCGTGCATGAGCAGTTGATGGCGACGCTGGAGCGCAGTGGGCAACTGGCCCGTCGGCCGGAGGGCCTGCCGAGCAGCGAGACACTGGCGGCCCGGACGGCTCATGGACGGGGACTGGTGGGACCAGAGCTGGCGATGTTGTTGGCGACGGTGAAGCACGGCCTCGCCGAAGACGTGCTGGCATCCGAGTTGCCTGACGATCCCTATCTGGCAGACCGGCTTGTCAAGTATTTCCCGACGCCGCTGCGCGAGCGTTTCGGCGAACAGATGTGGCACCATCCACTGGCCCGCCAGATCATCACCACCGTGGCGGTGAATCGCTTCGTCGATTCCCAAGGCATCAGCGCAGCCCACCGACTGCGTGCCGAGACCGGTGCGACAACGGCCGATGTGATGCGTGCTCAACTGGCCGCACGCAACTTGATGGATGCCGGCTGGCTCGAGACCACCATCACCCGCGCAACCGACATGGACGCCGCCATCAAGACCCTGCTGCGGGTGCACATCCGCCGCCTCGTGGAGCGTGCCTGCCGATGGCTGCTCCAGGAACACCGCCACGGTGTCGACATTGAGGCGCTGATCGCCGAACTCAAACCGGGAACGCGCCAGGTCATCCGGGATCTGCCCGAGTTGCTGGCCCCCGCTGGTCTGGAACGGTACGAGGAGTCGGTGGCTAACCTGGTCGACCTCGGCGTGCGTGACGACCTGGCGCGCCGGATGGCGAGTTGGCAGATCGCCCACTTGGCCTTGCCGATCGTGCGAGTGGCTGGACGCCGCCACCGCGACGTCGGCCTGACCGCCCGGGTCTATTTCGAGTTGAGTGAGCGGCTGGGCATCGACAAGGCGTTGGTCTCGTCGCAGAACTTGCCGCGTACCGGCCGTTGGGAGATCATGGCCCGGGCATCGGTTCGCGATGAGCTGATCAGCGTCCAGGCCGCAATCGCGGCGGATGCGTTGGAGTTGTCCCCCGACCCCGAGCTGGGCCCCGACGAAGTCGTGGCGGCATGGTGGCAAGCACATCCGTCAGCTGCCAGCCAGTACGACCTGCTGTCAGAGGTCTGTCAGGGCGAGGTCGACCTAGCCAGGATGTCGGTGGCGACCGGAGCGCTGCGCGGGCTGCTCACTCGCTGAGGCTACCGTCGGGCAGGATGGGCGCTATGCACATCGACCTGCACACCCACTCCAATGTCTCCGACGGCACCGACACCCCTACCCGTTTGGTGCTGAACGCCCGAGCCGCCGGGCTGGCTACTGTGGCGCTGACCGACCATGACACGCTGGACGGTATTCAGGAGGCGCGTGCGGCCGGGCGCCGCATAGGCATCCACGTGGTGCCTGGAGTCGAACTGAGCGCCGAGGTCGACGGTCGCGAGGTGCATCTGCTTGGCTATGGCCCAAGGCTCGACCATCGCGACTTGAACGCCGAGCTGACGCGAATTCGGTTGGGACGCCGTGACCGGCTGCCGGCGATGCTCGACAAACTGGCCCGGCTCGGCGTCCCGCTAACCATGGCGGAGGTGGAGGCGCAAGCGGGCGCCGCCGGCACCGCACTTGGGCGACCGCACGTCGCGGATGCGCTGATCGCCAAGGGCAAGGTCGCCAACCGGCAGGAGGCCTTCGAACGGTTCCTGGACCGCAACGGTCCGGCCTTCGTGCCACGTCCGGCCGCCGAACTCA
>CALMKG010000032.1 GCA_937867175.1 uncultured Propionibacterium sp.
GATCCGACGAGCTTCTTCATTGTGACCTCATTGTTTCTGGGTGGACGATCGCGGCCAGTCTACGCTGCCAGCTCGCCGAGCCGATCCCTCGGGACCGGCCCGGCGATCATCCCACCACCTGGCTTGGTCAGGACGACTTGCCCTTGACGTCGTGTGCCACATGAACGTTCAGCGAGTTGGTGTGACCAGGTACACCGATCGGCTCACCGAAAACCACGACGACTCGGTCGCCGCCCAGGTCCTCGGTCTTTGCGATGATCCGCGCCATCGTCGCCACGGTCTTCACCGGGTAGGCGCCAATCGACGTTTCGCCCGACAACATGACCGCGTCGGCACCGTCCAAGATGGCATTGGCGACATCGGACGTCTCGGCGCGCGTCGGGGTGGGTGAACCGATCATGGAGTCCAGCATCTGCGTGGCCACGATCACCGGCTTCGCCTTGATGCGGGCCTTGGAGATGATGTCCTTCTGCACCATCGGCACGAACTCCAACGGCAACTCGACCCCGAGGTCGCCGCGGGCGACCATGAAGGCGTCGAACGCAGCGATGATCTCGTCCAGATTCTCGACGGCCTGCGGCTTCTCGATCTTGGCGATCACCGGCAGGGTGAGTCCTTCTTCTGCCATGACCTCGCGCACTCGCGTGACATCGGAGGCATTGCGGACGAAGGACAGCGCGATCAGGTCGAAGTTGTTGCGCAGGGCGAAACGCAAGTCGTCCTCGTCCTTCTCGGAGAGCGCCGGCACGTTGACGGCGACGCCCGGCAGGTTGATGCCCTTGTTGCCCTGGAGATCGGCCAGCAGGCCGATCGTCTTGCCGATGGCCTTCGCCGCAGCACGAGTCTCGGCGAGGCGCCGGGCGTGCTCCTCGTGGGAGCCGTGGCTCATGTTGAAGCGGGCGACATCAAGGCCTGGCTGCGATCGTCGAAGCACACCAGCGTGGTCTGCGGAGCGTGGTCGCCGTCCCGACCCAGGGCCAGCCCGTCGGGATCGACCAGTGGGTCGACGAGACTGCGCAGCGCCAGCTGATGAACGAGGTCAAGGCCGTGCTGGATTGCCACAACCGACGCCTGGTTCGAGCTGGCCTGCCGCAGCGACCAGCAGACTGGTGAGCCCGAGACGTTGGACGCGATCGGCACGCGGTTGGGCCTCACCAGAGTCGCCGCACGCCGAGCGTCCCGCGGGTGGTGATCCGGCCGCCCGCCCCACGGATTCCGTGCGGGTGGCGTCCGCCCGCGGATAGGCTTCCCCCACGCAGAGTCCCAAGGGAAAGAACCCCTCATGAAGCGATTTTTCAAGGGTGCAATCGCTATGGCCGCCACCGCCGTCATCGCAACCTCCGCCATCTCGCCCGCCATGGCGAAGGATGCTGACCCGAGTAACAATGAACCGAATCGGGGCCGTTATGCCGCGGTTGGCGACTCCTTCGCCGCCGGGGTCGGCAATCCGACGCTGAAGCACGCGGGCGCATCGTTGCGCTCGTCTGCCGCGTACCCTGTCGTCCTCGCCGGAGCGGACAACAAGGTGAACTTCCTGGCTGAAAGCGGCGCTACCGTGGCAGACACCATGGTGCAGGTGGGCAGCCTCACGCCGTCTGTGCGGCAGGTCACGATCACGGTCGGCGGCAACGATCTCGGCTTCGCGAACGTCATCCTTGCCTGCTTCGAAGGGTTGGACACGACAGCATGCCAAGGTGCGCTCACGAATGCGAAAGCTGCGTCTGCCATGCTGCCGGAAAGGCTGACGACCCTCTTGGGCGAGGTGCACCAGACGGCTCCGAATGCGCACGTCTACGTCACCGGCTACCCGGTGCTGTTCCAGGCTGGCAGCTACTGTGCGACGTATCCGACCGCAAACCCGCTGCTGCTGGCACAGCTGGACCAGTACGCAAGCAACCTCAACGACGTCATCGAGTCGGTGGTAAGCGGCGCAATACACCAGGGCGACCCGGCCATCACGTACGTCGATGTCGAGGGCAAGTTCGAGAACATGGGGATGTGCAACCCGCAGGGGTACATCTTCCCGCCCGTCAACCTCCAAACCGGGCAGCCGAACCCGTACCCCGTGCACCCGAACGTGGGTGGGCAGCGCGCCTATGCCGAGGCGATCGCCGACGCTGGGTTCACGACGTCGGCGATGGGCTAGTCGGCCCGCAGCCACCCGGCGGCGAATTCGTTGCCTTTTTGTTTCTGCCGCC
>CALMKG010000033.1 GCA_937867175.1 uncultured Propionibacterium sp.
TGCTGCTGGAGGACGCCCCGGGCACCGGCAAGACGGCGCTGGCCCGCGCCATCGCCGCCACCGTGCAGGGCAGTCACAAACGCATCCAGTTCACCCCCGATCTGCTGCCCAGCGACATCACCGGCATCACGATGTATGACCAGTCGACCAGACAGTGGGTCTTCCATGAGGGCCCGATCTTCGCGTCCATCGTGTTGGCAGACGAGATCAACCGGGCCAGCCCGAAGACCCAGTCGGCGCTGCTGGAGGTGATGGAGGAGAGCTTCGTCACCATCGATGGTGTGCGGCATGAGACCGGGCGTCCGTTCATGGTGATCGCCACCCAGAACCCGATCGAGCAGGCCGGCACCTACCGGCTGCCCGAAGCCCAGCTCGACCGTTTCCTGATGAAGACCACCGTCGGCTACCCGGACCGGGAGGCCGCCCTTCAGGTGCTGGCCGGATCGGCCTCCCCTGACCGCACCAAGAACCTGGGTGCGGTGATCTCAACCCGGGCGATCGGCGAGATGGCCGATCTGGTCAAGCAGAACTATGCCGACAATGCGGTTCTCGACTACGTGCAGCGCCTGGCCGAGGCGACCCGCGATTCCGGCGACACCCGGCTCGGTGTCAGCACCCGCGGCACCATCGCGATGGTTCGGGCCGCCCGGGTGTGGGCCGCCGCGCACGGCCGCAACCATGTGCTGCCCGATGACATCAAGGAGCTCGCCGCCCCAGTGTGGACGCACCGGCTGGTGCTCGCTCCCGAAGCCGAGTTCGCCGGGGTCACCGCCGAAGGTGTGCTGGCCAAGGCGTTGTCCACCACCCAGCCGCCGATGGCGACCGGCTCACGATGACCACGATCGCCCAGCCGAAGGGCACGTGGTGGCGCCCCCGACTTGCCCGGCCGGCCTGGCTGACCGGTGCAGTGCGGCGCCTGCGCACCGGCTGGGGCTGGCTGGTGGCCCGGTCGGCGCCCCTTCGCGGGATCGTTCTGTCGCTGGTTCGTCCGCTGCGGGTCGTGACCGAGCTGGGCTGGCTTGCGGCCTGTCTGGGGGTGAGCGCCCTGGTCGCCGGGATCTTGCTCGGCTGGGCCGAGGCGATCGCGATAGGGGTCATCTTCCTGGTCTGTCTGGCTGTTGCCACCTTGTGGATGATCGGCCAGGTCGCCTATGCCGCCACCATTGAGGTGGACGCCACCCGGGTCAAGGTAGGCGATCATGTGCTGGGCCGGCTGCTGATCACCAATCAGGGGCGCCGCGGCCTGACCAGCACAGTCGTCGAACTGCCGGTCGGCAGGGGAGCGGCGTCCTTCCTGGTGCCGCCGCTGGGCGCTGGGAAGAACCACGAGCAGATGTTCACCGTGCCGACCCGCCGCCGCGCGGTGATCACCATCGGCCCGGCTCGCTCGGTGAAGGCTGACCCGCTCGGCTTGCTGCGGCGGGAACGCTCCTGGTCGGAGTCGGTCGAGATCTTCGTGCACCCGCGCACCGTGCTGGTGGACGCCGACACCACCGGCCTGCTGCGTGACATCGAAGGTGTCGTCACTCGCGACCTGTCCAGCTCTGATGTGGCCTTCCACGCATTGCGCGACTATGTGCCCGGTGACGACCGCCGGGCGGTGCATTGGCGCTCCACCGCGCGCACCGGCCGGCTGATCGTCCGGCAGTTCGAAGAGACCCGCAAGACCCATCTGTTGGTGGTACTCAGTCTGGACGCCAGCGAGTACGCCACCGAGGACGAGTTCGAGCTCGCAATCTCGGCGGCAGGTTCGCTCGTGCTGCAGGCGTCCCGCGAGGACCGTCGCGCCAGCCTGATCAGCCAGGCCGGGTTGGTGCAGCCGCGCTCACCCGGGCTGCTGCTCGATGAACTGTGCTGGCTGGAATCTGCACCGGGCAAGACGGCGCTGCCGAGGCTGACCAGCGCGGCCGTGACGCAGGTCCCGGACGCCACCGTGGCTGCCCTGATCAGCGGCTCATTGGTGGAGCCCAAGGAACTCGCCCGCGCCCGGGCCAACGTCCCGAACGAGATCCGCACCTTCGCGATTCGCTGTGATCAAGCCAGTGATCCGGGGTTCCGTCGGGTGGGTTCGATGAACGTGCTCACCATCGCCGAGTTGGGCGACCTGCCCAAGGGAGCCGGGAACCTGTGATGGGCATGCGGTGGCTGAATCTGATCGTGGTGGTGCTCACCGGGGCGGTCGCCTCGGCGTCCTTCGGGCCGGTCTTCGGTGGTTGGCCCGGCTACTGGGCCGCCGGCGGCGGCTTGGCCGTCGGTCTGCTGGTCGCCGTGATCAGTGCCTGGCGAAGGTGGGGGGTGCTGAACACCGCGGCCCTCGGACTGGCGGGCTACCTGGGCTTCGTCGGGGTATTCGCCCTGCCACAGACCACCATCGCCGGATTCCTGCCAAGTCTGGAAACCCTGGCGCGCGGTGGGCTGCTGATCTTCCAGGCCTGGCGCGATCTGCTGACCGTGGCCATTCCGGCCAGCTCGTTCAGCGGTCCGGCCGTGGTGCCGTTCCTCACCGGGCTCGTCTGCGCGATTGTTGCCGGACGCCTGGTGCTGCTGGCACGCCACTACCTGTGGGCGATCTTGCCGATGGGTGCGTTCCTGCTCGTCGGGGTGCTTTGGGGTACCGCGAAGGCCCCGCTTGCCCTGCCACTGGGCATCATCTTCGCAGTCACGGTTCTGGTCTGGGGTGCAGTGCGCCAAGGCAGTGCCCGGCGGGCCGTCAGTAGCGAACTCGGTGTTGAGATCGCCAAGATCAACCCGGTCCGGCGCGTCGGGGCCGGCGCAGCAGTGCTGGCCCTGGCGATCGCGGTGGCGCTCGGGGTGACTCCAGCCCTGGCTGGAACCAACGACCGGTTCGTGCTACGCCATCTGGTCGAACCACCCCTCGACCTGCGTGCCTATGCCAGCCCGTTGATGGGCTATCGCTACCTGGAGACCGACCAGAAGACGATCACGCAGTTCACCATCTCAGGCCTGCCCACCGGTGCCCGCGTGCGGCTGGCAGTGATGGACGCCTACGACGGCATCGTCTACTCGGTGACCGACGGCTCGGCAGACTTCTACCGAGCTGGTGCCGAGATCGAGCCGCGTCAGGAGTCCACTGACACCAAAGAGGCCATGACGACCTCCGTCCACGTGCTGATCGATCAGTGGACCGGGGTTTGGCTCCCAGGCGGCGGTGATCTTCGCGGGGTCAGCTTCAGCGGTGAGCAGGCGTCGGAACAGACGCAGTCGCTGTACTACAACTCCGACACCGGCACCGCATTGGTGACCACCGGTGTGGGCGCCGGTGACAGCTACGACCTGCAGTTGGTGCTACCGCCGGAGGTTGACCGTGATGCCTTGATCGACTACGGCATCCGCACCGTGCACCAGCCCAGCCAGACCCGCATTCCCGACGCGGTAGTCAAGCAGGTCGCAGTGATCACCGAGGGCGCCGCAACAGCGGTCGAGCAGGTCTTCGCGATCGAGAAGGCATTGCAGCAAGGCTTCTACTCCGATGGCTCTGATGGGCAGTCGCTGTCGGGTCACAACGAGGCGAGGATCTCGGCACTGCTCGGTGATCCGCAGATGATCGGCGACGACGAACAGTACGGCGTGGCCATGGCGCTGATGCTGCGCCACCTCGGCATTCCCGCCCGGGTGGTCATGGGCTTCCATCCGCCCGAAGAGGTCAGCGTGGCCGATGAGTGGGTGGCCACCGGAACCGACGCCCACGTGTGGGTCGAAGTGCCGTTCAACGAGGTGGGCTGGGTTGCTTTCGATCCAACCCCGGATCGCGACCGGCAACCAGAGACCAGCGTCCCCAAACCGCAGCCGAAGCCCCGCCCGCAGGTGCAGCCGCCGCCGATCCCGCCGAAGGAGCCACTCGAGGTGCCACAACGTCTCGGTGACGATGCGGCGGAAGCCGACGATGACTGGTCAATCGACTGGCTGATGTTGCGGCAGATCCTGCTCGGGATCGCAGCGGCGGGCCTGCTGACCTCACCGGTCTGGGTGCTTGCCCTGGTGCGGGCGCAGCGCCGCCGCATCCGCAGGAATGCGACCCTCGCCGCTGACCGGCTGTCGGGCAGTTGGGCCGAGATCGTCGATACCGCCACCGATCTGGGGGTGCAGGTCGACAAGAATCAGACCCGCCGCGAAGTGGCTGCGTCCTTGGCCGAGCGGACATCGGTCGCTGAACTTCCTGACCTCGCTGCACACATTGACTACGGCGTTTTCGGCGATGGCACCCCGCGCGAAGAATTCGTCGATCAGGTGTGGACGCAGACTGCCGCAACCACGGTCGCGATGCGCCGGGGTGCGGCCCGGTTGACGCGGTTGTCGTGGTGGGTGCGTCCGACTTCCTTGGCGCGACCCGCTGCAGAACGACCCAACGGTAAGACCTGGTACAGCGAACTGTGGCGCCCGCGGCGCGCCACCGACCCCGCGCCGACGTCGGCGTCCGCACGATCATCGAGAAGCAGGAGCCTGTGATGAGCATTCAGACGATGGCGACCATCCCCACGGACGAGGAAGGCAGTTACCCGGCACTGGCCGGAGTCGTGCCGGCGCCGGTGGGCAAACGGGTGGGCGCGCTGGTGCTGGAAGCTGCGATCGTCCTGATCGTCTATCAGGGACTTGACGCAGTGATCTTGGCGATCGGCGTTGCTCAAGGCAATTACACGCTGCTGCAACAAGGCCCGCAGGTGCTCGGCTGGCTCCAGTTCTTCACCGCGGTTGGCGTGCAGGTCTGGTGCATGGTGAAGCGCGGGCATTGGCTCGGTGGGGTCTTGCTGAAGATCACGCACGTCGACGTCGAGACTGGTCAGCCCGCCCCAGGCAAGGTGATGAAAAAGTTCCTGCTGCAGTACGCCATCAACCTGGTCACCCTCGGGATCGGATTCCTGATCATTGCCTTGGCATCGATGAGATCCACGACTGGACGCAACTGGTTCGACCGCATGACCGGTCTGATGGTGATCGATATCAAGAACGGCCCGATGCCCTCCGCCACCGCCGCCGCCGGTGCAGCGCAGGTGGCCTATCCCATGACCGTGATTGCCCCGGTCGGCCTGCCGTCGCCGCCACCGCTGCCTCAGTCGGCAAACCCCTTCGCCAGCGCAACACCGCCACCATTCCAGACACCGACGAATCGGTTCGCCCAGACGTCGACGTTGGCTGCCGCCCCTTTCACACAATCTCCGCCCCCCATTCCGGCGGCGGCGCCGTTGCCCCCACTCCCGGCGGCGGCGCCGTTGCCCCCAACCCCGATGTCCTCACCTGCGCTGCAGGATCCCTTCAACCCAAGAACAGCCGCGCCGATCCAGCCGATTGCTCCAGTAGATCGTCCGGGCGCCGACGCGTTCATTGAGGCGACACCGTTTTCCCCGGCCGCACCCCAAGCTGCACCGCCGCTTCCTGCCCCCTTGCTCGGCGCTCCGGCCGTCGTCAATGAGCGCGACGTTGTGCCTCAGGTGGATGTCGGCGAGACGGTACTCGACGTGGCGGTCTTCACCCCTGCCACGGGTGGTCTGCGCGAGTTGGTGGTGGATGGTGATT
>CALMKG010000034.1 GCA_937867175.1 uncultured Propionibacterium sp.
TTGCCCTCGACGCTCTTGGCGTGTTGGGCGAAGATGTCGAGGATCAGTGCAGTCCGGTCGACGACCTTGACTCCTACCCGATCCTCCAGGGTGCGCAGCTGGGCAGGCGTCAACTCGCCATCGCAGATGACGGTGTCGGCGCCGGTCGCCTGGACGACTTCGCGCACCTGGTCAACCTTGCCACGTCCCACGTAGGTCGCGGGATCCGGGTTGCTGCGGCGCTGCATCAGACCGTCGAGCACTTGGGAACCGGCCGTTTCCGCCAGCGCCTTGAGCTCGAACATGGCGTTGTCTGCGTCTGTTTGGCTGCCGCTGGTCCAGACGCTGACGAGTACCACCCGCTCGAGGCGCAGCTGGCGGTACTCGACCTCGGAGATGTCGGCCAGTTCGGTGGACAATCCGGGAACTCGACGGAGCGAATGGCGCTCCGCTAACTCGAGATCTCCTTGGTCCGGGTCGTCCTCGTCGTCCCACAGGTCCTCGGCGTAGTCGTCCCAGTCATCGGTGTCCCATGCCTCGTCGTCGACCATCGGTTCACCGCGTTCAGCCCGCCCGGGCGGGATCATGGCTTCGTCTGTCATCGTCCCGCAAGCCTACGCGACGCGCCGGGCGATCAGCTCGGCAGGACAACACTCCCGTGGGCCACGACAACAGCAGGGCCGGTAAGGTACGCCCGCTCTTGGGTCTGCTCGACGTTCAGGTCGCCACCCGGCACACTGACGTGCACGGTCCCGGTCGACTGCCCAAGCCCGGCCAGGTGGGCCGCTGCGGCTGCGACCACCCCTGTACCGCAGGACATGGTCTCGCCGACGCCGCGTTCGTGGACGCGCATCTGAAGATCGTGGTCATCCCTGGGCACCACGAACTCAATGTTGGTCCCCGAAGGATAGACCTGCGAATCAAAACCGGGCTGCCGGCTGAGGTCGAGTCCTGCCAGTGCCAGTTGGTCGGCCAGCACCACGACCGCATGCGGGTTGCCGACATCTACCGTGATCGCCCGGCATCGCCGACCGGCGATCTCGACCCATGTCGGTTGGTCGACCACGGTGGCACGACCGACGTCGACGGTGATTCGGCCATCAGGCTGCGGCCAGGCGGTGCGCAGCCCCGCCCGAGTGGCGACCTGCACCGGGCCCGGGGCAACCAAGCCAATCTCGAGCAGGTGGCGTACGAAGACGCGCAGCCCGTTACCGCACATCTCGGCAATCGACCCGTCGGCGTTGCGGTAGTCCATGAACCACAGGGCCCGGTCACCGTCCCATTCGGGGATCGAGGCGGCCTTCACTGCGCGAAGCAGCCCGTCGCCACCGATTCCGGCCCGGCGGTCACACAGCCAGCGCACAGTCTCGGCGTCCAGCGGGTGGTGGTCGTCGGCGTCCACGACCAGGACGAAGTCGTTCAGGGTGCCGTGACCTTTGGCGAAGTTCAGGGTCTTCACCCGTTCAGTTTGTCATCCGGTCCAAGCCAGGCCAAGGGCGGTCGCGATGGTGGCTGCTGCGTCCGAACTGCTCGCGGGCAGCCACTGGATGCGGTCGTCGCGGGAGAACCACCCAAGCTGTTTGCGCGCGAAGCGGCGTGTTCCGTCGATGGTGGCCTGTCGGGCCTGGTCCTCACTCGAATTACCGGCTAGGAAGTCGAGCACCTGTTGATATCCCAAACCACGGGACGCGGTCAAGCCCTCCCGCAGACCGCGGCTGGTCAGCGTCCGCACCTCTTCGACGAGACCGTCCGTCCACATCTGGTCGACGCGCGCAGCGATCCTGGCATCCATTTCGGCCCGATCCAGACGCAGTCCGAATTGGTGCACGTTGGCCAACTCATAGTCAGGTTCCGGCAGCCGTGCCGTGTAATCCCCGGTGAGCTCGATCACTTCAAGTGCGCGGACTATCCGGCGTGCGTTTCCCGGCAGGATGTCTGCGGCGGCGCGGGGATTCCGCTCGGCCAGGACACCGTGCAGTGCGGTCGCGCCGACGCGCTCCAACTCGGCCTGCCACTTGCCCCGCACGGCCGGGTCGGTTCCCGGGAAGTGGAAGCGGTCTACGATGGCGCGAATATAGAGGCTGCTCCCACCAACAAGAATCGGAATGATTCCGCGGCTGCGCAGGTCGGCGATGACCTCGCGCGCCATGGTTTGGAACTGCGCCACCGAGGCGGTCTGGGTGACATCCATGATGTCGACCAAGTGGTGGTGGACCCGCGCCAACTCATCCACGCCGGGTTTGGCGGTCCCGATCTCCATCCCGCGATAGACCAGCATCGAGTCCGCATTGACCACCTCGGCCGGTTGACCATGCGAGCCGAGTAGTTCGGCCAGACCGATGGCCAATCTTGACTTGCCACTGGCGGTGGGGCCAACCAGCACGACGAGCGGCAACTCCGCGGCCAAATCAGCGTCCCTGAACGACCGGCAGGCCCAGACCGATGCCGACCGGGCGGGCCTCATGCTCGGCCTGCCACGCATCGCCACCCGGGGTGCGACGCAGGTTGCGGATCGGCGTGTCCGCCACCAGATGGTGCGGAGCGGCGTAGGTGATCTCAACCTCTCCGATGTCGCCGGGCCGTGGCTGTGCCGCGGGGTCTACGGGGACTGCCACATGGACGAGGCGGTTGTCCCTGGCGCGGCCCGAGATGCGGGCGGTGCGTCCGTCCTTGCGGCCCTCACCGGTCGCGAACAGCACCTCCACGGTCTGGCCCACCTGTTCCTTGTTCTCGTCCCACGAGATCTGCTCGATCATCTCCACCAGTCGCTCGTACCGATCCTGGACAACGTCGGGCGCCACTTGGTCTGGCATGGTGGCGGCTGGGGTGCCCGGGCGAATGGAGTACTGGAAGGTGAAGGCCTGGCTGAAGCGCGCCAGCCGTGCCACGTCGAGGGTGGCTTGGAAGTCCGCCTCCGTCTCGCCGGGAAAGCCGACGATGATGTCGGTAGTGATCGCCGCGTGTGGCATCGCCTGCCGGACCCGCTCCAGGATCCCCAGGAACCGCTCGCTCCGGTAGCTGCGACGCATCTGCCGTAACACCTTGTCGGATCCGGATTGGAGCGGCATGTGCAGGCTGGGCATCACGTTGTGGGTCTGGGCCATCGCCTCAATGACATCATCGGTGAAGGACGCCGGATGTGGGCTGGTGAAGCGAACCCGCTCCAGCCCATCGACGCCGCCGCAAGCACGCAGCAGCCTCGCGAAGGCCTGTCGGTCACCGAACTCGACGCCATATGTATTGACGTTCTGGCCGAGCAGGGTCACCTCTTGTACCCCCGCACCCACCAGCATGTCGATTTCCCGAAGGATCTCGCCGGGCCGCCGGTCGGTCTCGTTGCCACGCAGGCTGGGCACGATGCAGAACGTACAGGTGTTGTTGCAGCCCACACTGATCGAAACCCAAGCTGCGTAGCTGGACTCGCGCTTGGTCGGCAGGTTGGACGGGAAGGTCTCCAGCGCCTCGGCGATCTCGACCTGGGCCACCTGCGCCACCCGTGAACGCTCCAACAGAGCCGGCAGCGCCCCGATGTTGTTGGTGCCGAAGACGACGTCCACCCAAGGCGCCTTCTCGACGATCAGACTGCGGTCCTTCTGCGCCATGCAGCCGCCGACCGCAATCTGCATGCCGGGACGCTGCCGCTTGACCCTCGCCATGTGACCCAGGTTGCCGTACAGCCGGTTGTCGGCGTTCTCCCTGACTGCGCACGTGTTGAAGACCACGACATCGGCGTCCGCGAGTTCGCCCTTGGGCGGCGGCGCGGCCACCAGACCGGACTGCTCCAGCAGCCCTGCAATACGTTCGGAGTCGTGTACGTTCATCTGACATCCGTAGGTGACCACCTGGTAGGTGCGGGGCGCGTCGCTCTGGGTCTCGGTCATGGCCCATCCACTGTAGACGGTCGAGTGGATGGGCAACGAGT
>CALMKG010000035.1 GCA_937867175.1 uncultured Propionibacterium sp.
CCTTCGACCTCGTCATCGCCATGGCCAGCGGCACAGTGTCGTACGAGCAGGCAGCAGCCCGCTTGGCCTCCTGGCACTGACGGACCGACGGCCCGCGCCACCGGCGGCAGAGTAGTGCGTGCCGTGTCGTGCTGGGGCGAGACGCCCGCTGGGGTTATGGGCGTCGGGCGGCCAACATTTCTGAGGCCCAGCGTCCTGCCCGTTGCAGGCTGGCGGCGTCGGGTTGCCCGATCCCTGATTCGCGGGTCTTTGCCCAGGCGGCTAAGTATGCCGACACCAAGGAGCCGATGGACTTCGCCGAGTTCGAGGGGCGGTTGGTCAAGCGGTTGGACGACGCCGACCTGGCCTTCGAACTGGCTCGGATCATCTACGAGCTCGACCCCGTCTGGCATTTGGTGATACTCCAACTGGATCCGGGCCTCATCGCCGCGATCCTGCGGGTGCTGTTAGCCTGAATCCGCCGATTGACTTCGTGCCGTGTTTGTGCTTGTGGATTCTGCCTTCGCGTGACCGTCGGGGACTGTTTGGGCAGGAGTGACCGCCCGGTCTGTCCGGGTCTTCCACTGGGGTTCCTTGGTCGTGACGGGCGCAGGGTGTGGGGGTCAGGTGGTCATGATCGTGGTCCACAACCGTTGCCAACTGGCGGCCCACGGCCATCGGGTGGGCAGGTGCAGCCGAACGTGTCGTGCGGAGGTGGCGACCCGGGCGGGGGTGTGGATGAGTTGGGCGCGGATGGTGGCGGTCTCGGCTCGGGTGTAGCGGCCGCCGGCGGTGACGCCGAGGGCACGGGTGAGGTTGAACGCCATGGTGGCGATCGCCAACCATGCGGCGTTGGCGTTGAACGACTTCGACGGCAGGTGGGCCAGCGGGCCGGCTTTCAGGTCGGCGAACACCTGCTCGATCACCGCGTGGCCGCGGTGGGTCTTCTCGGCCTCGACCAGGGGTGCGGTCTGGTTGGTGAACAGGGCGTGGTAGCGCCACACCTGGAACAGGCCGTCCTGGGCGGCCGCAGCCAGCTTGGTGGTGTTGCGTTCCGGGACGCGCCGCACGATCAACCTCGCGGTGACCTGCCCGGTGGCCCCAGACGAGGTGAACGCCGCGTACGTGGTTTCGGCGACCTCGGCGGTCGAGATCAACTCGCCCGTGTCGGGGTCGATGATCGCATTCGGGTACACGATCGGGACCCAGGCACCCTCCTCGATCGTGCCGATGCTGGCGCGCACCGACTGGTTCAGCCGGGCACCGATCGTGAACTGGCTACCGGTCTTGATGATCGCCGCGATCACGGGTGCGACCTCCGGACCGGACACCGTCGCGAGTTGGGCGTTCAACCCAAGCACGTGGGTGTAGCCGTGTTCGGCGCCCTGCTTGGACCGGCCGTACACCGGTTTGAGCGTGTCATCCACATCCAGGTACGCGATCGGCCCGGTGGGCAGCAGGCCGGGCACCCGCCCGGCCAGCAGGCCGACAGCGCGGGAGGCGACCGCGTCGAGTTGCCGGACGTGCCCGAACCGGAACGACCGCAGGAACGTGCCCAACGTCGAGGGCGCGCGTACCCCGCCGAACAGTTTGCCCATCGCCCCGTGGCGGAGCACGTCCAGGTCGTCGATGCTGTCCGCGCCGGCCAGCATCCCGGCCAGCACCGAAGTCACCTTGACCCCGGCACACCCCTTGGCCCCCGGCACCGTCAACACTCGATCGACCAGTTCGGCCAGTCCGATCCGGTCGGCGAGCGCCACCGCGGGCACCAACCCCGCCGACCCGATCAGGTTCGGCTCGTCGAACAGCGCGGACATCCGGCCAACAGTGTGAGACAGTCGCATCTGCGAAGTGCCCTTCTGGCGGGAGCTACGGAACCTTAGACAAGTCCCATTCTCCCTTACCAAAGGGCACTTCGTTGCTTACGAGCCGTCATTCAGACGGTGGATTCAGGCTAAACCGACCCAGGCAGCTTGAAATTTGTTAGGAACTCAAGAGAGTGCGTTGGGTGTCGGTCAGGCGACCCGGGTGGCCAGCTCGTCGAGTTCGGCTCGAATCTTGGCGATCAACGCCTTGGGGGAATCTTCGGAGCCTGCCAGATGGGACAGCAGGAAGTCTCGGGCCAGCGTCGAAACGGGAACACCGCGCTGCTCGGCCAACAGGGTCAACGCCTCCAACTCCTCGGCATTCAGACGGACCTGGAGCGTCTTGGCCCGGTTGTGACCGCGGGTGACCTTGCTGCCTGGCTTGATCGCAGCATCCGGGTTGCGTTCGGCCGCAGCGGCTTCGGTCGCAATGAGATCACTGATCGACATCTGTCGGCTCCTCTCGATATCGGCGTTGGTCGGTGCTGTTCGATGGCCACGCGTTGACTCCCCAGATGACCCCCTCATCCGGAAGCACGATCACCGTGACCAGCGCACCCGTGGATGACGACCAACCGATCACCCGGATGGTCCTTCCAGACACCGACGCAGGGTCGGGATCGATGACCAACCTGTTGGGGTCAGCGAAGGCTTCGTCCGCAACGCCCGGCGTCAGGCCATGTTTCGCGATGTATTCGCCCCTGTGGCGCCAGTCGATGCCCTCATCCACGAGATGAGTGTACTACGAACGCAATACGTCGACCACGCCTCGATACGCGCGCACCATCCGCGGCGGTTGAGGATGTTCTGGAGTGACCCAGAACGAGTCCAAACGGCAGCATCGTGGAGATCGTCGTCCCTCCTCAACGCTCTCCCGGTACGCCGTCACCGCCACGCTCAAGCGGCCTGAGCCAGGCGAGGTGCAGCGGATGAGGGCTGAGTCTGCAAGACTCGGGCAACGCACGTCGAACCTCCCTACCAGAGCCCTTCGGAGAAGCGAGCGGCCCGGGACGCAGGTCGCAAGCAGGAAAGGGCGCTCCGGAAATCTCTGCGCTCCGCCTTCCGCGCCAGCTATGCCAACCGAGACGCTGACTTGCTCAATCAGTTGGACGAACTCTCGACGGCTGACGCGTTCTTGACGGCCCTTCGCCTGTTCGAGGTCGCCCGACGTGCAATCGATGAGCTGTCCGAAGCGACCGCACCGAAGAAGTTGACCTCGAACACTTCACGGAACAGCGACATCGGCAGGTCCTCGACCGGGCCACCGAGGGCCACCCCCGCATTGTTGACGACGGCCGACAACGAGTAGCCGGAAGCGCAGAGCCGGTTGACGAAACCGACGAACGCCTCGACATCCGCCGGTACGCGCAGGTCCATCCTGCACGCGTGGACGCCCGCCACGCCCTCGAACGGATTCGACGTCAGGTAGGACACCGCCAACACGTACCCGCGCCGGCGCAACAACTCGGCCACACTCAACCCGATCCCGCTGTCGCACCCAGTCACCACCACCAGCGTCCCCCGGCCCTGACCCGAAGGACTCGGCTGGGCCGGCACCCGGACGCGCCACCGCCCGCCTGACCACATGCTCATGTCGTGAGGCTAGACCACACCGATCCAGTCGCGGCAGACCCCCAGCGCCATCCCAGCCAAACGCATCGAGCCACGCCATCCCAGCCCACGACAGCCGACTGGGATGGCGCTGTCGGTGCC
>CALMKG010000036.1 GCA_937867175.1 uncultured Propionibacterium sp.
GAAATCCCGTGCCCAACACGTGCCCAATGTGTGCCCGATATGTGCCCAATCAGAGGTCCGGGTTGATCCCGGTTGTCCAAGCTTGGTGTTCGCGCCGCGCCCCATCATTGCTTGCCAGAAGGGTACTATGCCTAGCAAACGGGTGGTAGGCCATCCCTATAGGGCGCTAGTTCAAGTCCAGTTAGGCCCACCCTTGAAACCCTCTCCCACTAGGGCAGGGGGTTTTCTCTCGCCCAGCTGGGGAACTCGTGGGGAACTTTGAGGCCCCCGCTGGAGTCCACCCGCGAGCTCGTCCCGGCCTCGGTGTCCGCAAACGGCCCCTTTTCGCGCTTCTGGTTAGCGAGAGCTACTGGAGGGCGGGTCGCGATGGACGACGGGTCGTGGGCGCTGGCGGTGTCGCTGGGTCATGTGCGGAACGCGGTCGTCGCGTTCGTGGCGGCGGAGGATCCGTCGGGGGCGTCGCTGTTCTTGGCGGCGGACTGCCTCGAGGTGGAGGGGCTGTTCGCCGATCTGGGGGTTGAGCCCGAGCCGGTCGACCCGTCGGTGGACGCCGGCGCCGATCGCGTGGGCGGGTTGTTGGCGGCGTGGCCGCGGTTGGCTACTGCGGCGCTCCGGGTTCTGGACGCCGTGACGCTGGAGCCGGCGTGGCTGGATGACGCGGGGTCGGTGCGGGAGGTGTTGGCCGAGGTGGTCTCCGCCGCCGCCGCTGCCGCCGTTCGCGAGCAGATCGAACACGACGACCCCACCCTCGACGACGACCTGAAGACGTGGTTCGACCCGCACTGTGACCTGCCCAAGCTGATGCTGCTCGGCTCGCTCACCGTCCGGGTCGCCGCCACCGGCGCCCCCACCGCGGCCGCGAATGGAGGGTCCGTTGGGAACAAACGCCGGCCCTAAACTAAGCATCCCCGTCCCAGCGGAGGGTCGCGCGCACGAGCGCGTGGTCGCTGCTGGCTTCCCGGGCTTGCTTCCACAGGTGCTCGACGTCCTCGACGGCAAACTCTGGCGAAGCGTAGACCGCGTCATAACGGCACTCGATCCCGCGTCGCTGGTGGGTGACTGCGGTTGGTCCGTCCGGGCGCGCCCGTCGCAGCCTGGCCGCCAAATCAGGGTTTGCTGCCAAGTGGTCCCGGTACACATCACGCAAATCGTGAACCCGGTCTGGGCCGTACAGCAGGAGTTCCCGGTCGTTCCACCACTCATCCTCGGTCAGGTCGTGACGCTCCCACTTGGGTGCGTTTCGGTCGATTCCAATGATCACCGGGCCGGGACGGTCACGCAGCCATGCCGCGAACCGCTCCACCTGCCGGCCTTTACCCGCGGAACCCCAGGTCACCCCCGGCGGCGCGGCCCAACTCCCGACCCAGACTCGCCGACCTGCCAGCCTCACGACAGCCACGCCGGCCCTTTCCGGCGACGGCATGTCGCGGAGAACCGTGAAGCTCTCGAGTCGGGCCGGCAAACGAACTACTACCGCGCAGCCGTACCGGGGTCCGACACCGGCCAACGGCGGCAAGTGGCCGAAAGCCACGTCGGCTTGGTCACCAAGCGCACGGAACTCTTCCCATGTGGCGCGGGTGACCTCCTGCAGGCACGCCACATCCCATTCCAGTGAGCCAAGGAACTGCGCCTGCGCTCCTTGGGAGAAGCCGTTCACATTCCAGTCCACCACCGTCAAGCGCATGCCGCGAAGCTACAAGAAGGGGCTGATCCCCGTCGCGCAACCGCGCGAGCGGAGAGCAATGACCGGACCATTCCGGGCGGGTGATCGCCGCTCCAGCCCACCGCTGGCCCGCTCGCCCGGAGTCGCCCCCAGCTTCAGCGTGGAAGATGGATCGTGTAAGGGATCCCCTTGGTGTCCAGCAGTTCGAGCATGCTCGGTGCGACGCCGATCCTGTTTGATTTCTCGCTGGCGCAGAGGGCGACGCTTCTCTGGCGAGCCGCATGCAGTGCATTGAGGTCGGTGGGGCCTTGGGTGAGGCGCAGCATGGAGCGCGTGCTGGAATCGCGCGTCAGCGGGTCCCACGCATTCCACCAGATGCTCCGCATCGCGACCCCCCGGATCTGATCGGGCGCCCAGTCGAGCTTCGAGATGAACCTCGCCGTCTCAGGGGCGAGCCTCGGAACTCGCGCCGTGAACTTGCCGGCCTTGGCGGGGATCGCGGCGGCGTCGCCCGCCGCCGGGATGAGGGCGACGGCGCTGAACCCGGCAGCGACCCAGTCCGCTCTGATCGCTGATCCAATCAGGTCGCGCACGTCCGCCACTGCTCCGACGACCCAGCCGACCCCGGGGATAAAGCTGGCTCCGCCGGAGGCGACGTTCCCCGCGAACCAGGCGAGCGAGTCCCCTGGCGCAAGGTCGCCGACGATCGCGCCTTGAGCGAACTCGCGGGCGTACTGCCACTTGTCAATCTTCTCGTCCTCCCAGAGCGGGTTCAGGCCTTGGTCGGCGATGTGGGCGACCTCATACGCATCCGTCAGGCCGTCCCCGTCCGTGTCGGGGTTGGTCGGGTCCGTCTCGAACTCGTTGACCTCTTGGGCGTCGGTGAGTTCGTCACCGTCCGTGTCACGAGCGAAGGCGTCCAGGGCGAAGTCCATCTCGTCGGCGTCGCTCAGCCCGTCGTCATCCGAGTCGGGGCGCAACGGGTCGGACCAGCCGACGTAGCGGATGGTCGCTTCGTCACCGGACGGCGCACCGGCCTCGTCCCCATCGAAGAGCCCGTCTCCGTCGGTGTCTGCACGCCGGACATCCGTGCGGTAGGTCGCCCCCAAGCGTGTGGTCCAACCGTGCAGCTCGGCGCGATCGGTCAAGCCGTCGTCGTCCGAGTCCGGGTTGGTCGGGTCCGACACGCCAGCGTAGACGGGGGCGGGGTCCGACGCCGTGAGGGCGCCGGCTTCCTCGCCATCACTTAGTCCGTCGCCGTCCGTGTCCATCTTGGTCGGGTCCGTCCGATAAGTGGTGCCTCGTTGCGTCAACCAACCGCTGGTCTCCACCGAGTCGAGGAGCCCGTCGCCGTCGGAATCCATCACAGAAGGCGGTGTTATCGGCGGCCCCGCTCGCGGCGTGATCACCCACGTCACAGCCAGGGCCAAGACCAAGGACAGAAACACAGCGGCCAACTTGAGCCAGCGTGCGCGAGATCCCGCACTCCGGAGACGTCGCGAACGCGTCGATCGCGGGCCACCAGGATCTGTCGACTGTGGCGACGGGTCGTCGCCCCTCTCAAGCGGTACCGTCCGTTCGGGCCCGGAAGGGCGGGCTCAGTCAGTGCGACGGCCGATGGGACCGTCGGCGTGGCCGCCTCGGCGAACGCGCCGGCGAGCGCGATCCGCCAGGCCGTCAAGTCCCGAGAGAGCGTCACCCACGTCAGCCGACGGTCGATCTCGTCGTACTGGTGGATGAGCCAGTTGCGGTTGGCGATCGCATCAGCCCAGGCGACCCCGGGTGGCGGTTCAACGTTGGCTCGGGCGAGCCGTCCGGCCGCTTCGCCCAGCTTCATCATCAGCGAATCGCCAGCCTCCTGAAGGAGACCGTCGGCGGCGTACGCGTCCTCGCCACGGCTGACGATCTCGCCGGCCCAGTCGAGCCAATCGCGGAGGTGGAGGAGTTCCTTGGCGACCTTCCGGTCCATCACAGCAGCACCGCCTCGGCGCGGATGTCGGCGTCGATCATGGGCTTCAGCCCTCCGTAGGTCACCAAGTCCACCGGGCGGCCGAGGATCTCCTTGAAGATCCCCTGGAGTTCCACCAGTTCCTTGATGCCCGCTCCGGCCGGCGGCTCGACGAGGAGGTCGATGTCGGAATCGGCTCGGGCCTCACGGCGGGCCACTGACCCGAACACAGCCAGACGGTCGAAGCCCTTGGAGCGGGCGACGTCCACCAGGATCGGGGCAGCCGCGGCGAGCAGCGTCTCTGGATGCACCGCCGCGGTGACGGCACGGGACGCTTTCAGCTGTTGGCTGACGGCCGGCTGGGTGACGCCGAGGGCGTCCGCGATGTCACGCTGGCTGGAACCGGTCGCGACCAGGGCGCGCAGCGCCAGCGCTCGCCGGAGGCGGGCGAGGTCCTCCTGGTGGAGCGCCTGCTGGTACTCGACAACCAGACTCATAAGGCGAGCTTATCAAGACGGGCGTCATCCGGCGAGGACGCGGAGGGTGACGGTGACGTCGTCGCCGTCGTCGAGGTCCTCGGCGTGGCGGACGGCCTTCTTGACCGGCAACACGAAGGCGCCTCGGGAGGTGTCGGGGAACACCGAGGTCCGCCAAGTGGTGGCGCCGACGGTGACTTCGACGCGGACCGACCCGAAGCCTCGGGGTGGGCCTGTGGTGAGCCGGATCGCGTCGGTGAGGTCGGCCGGGACGGTGACGAACCGCCAGGCGTCCTGGGCTTCCCAGCGCCACAGGACGCTGGTGAACGTGTGGTCCTCCACCCGGCTCTCCTCTCATTGACTCGTGATGGCCGCGAGGCTCCAGCGTCGCAGGCGGAGGGGCCGGGCGGACAGCAGCCCGTCGAAGGAACGTCGGTGGGGGTGGTTACCTTGTGCCATGTGTCGAGCAAGATTCATTCCGAGTTCGGGACGCTCGGCGAACGTGTGGCGGCCATGAAGCCCCCGCCGGCCGAGCGGCCCGTGGATCCGGCGCGGCACGTGTGGGTGACGTCGGCCTCCGGACGCCAGGCCGGCCTGCTGGTCGCCTGGGTGCGAGCCGGCGACGGCACGTGGTGGGGCAAGGTCGCCGTCTCGGACGCCCCCGGTGAGGCCAGCCTGCAGCTGGTCGACGGCAAACTGCTCACCCGGCGTCCGGACAAACCGGCGGCGACTGAACCAAGTTCGGGCCGGGTGTCCGTGAACAGCCACTCGAATCACTTCTGGAGGGTGAGAGGACTCACCACACCAGGAGCGAACCCATGGCAGACACGAAGACCAGCGCCCAGTCGATCCGGCGAGCAGCCCGGCAGGCTGCGGTCGCCGCGCAGGCGAAACGCCGCGCGCAGGCCGCCGAACGCGACAAGCGCCTGGACGCCGCCGCCCTCACCCTGATCGTCGCGCTCCGTGAACGTGACGCCCTCGAACGCCAGGCCGGCACGGCGATCAGGGCGATGCTCACCGACGGTCTCAGCCTCGCCGACGTCGTCAGTTGGCTCGACGGCGAGACCACCGTCAAGGAAGCCACCCGGCTGGCCGACCTCGTCCCCGAGGAGGACCGATCATGACCACCGTCACGCACGTCGAGCACCTGCTCTACGGCGGCCGCGCTCTGGTCGGGTTCACCGACGAGGGCGAACGGGTCGCCGACCCCCTCGCAGCACGACCGCCGCGACGCGCCCTGAACGGGCTGCTGCTCAAGGCCGCCGTCGTGATCCCGGACGTCCTCATCAGCAGCCTGCTCTGGCTCGTGATCGTCGCCGCCCTCCCGGTCACGATCGGCTTCGGGCTCACCGTGGTGGGGATCGCCCTGGGCGCGCTGCTCGCGGCCGGTCTCGGGGAGGACGCCGTCGTCCGGGTCCTGTACCGCGCCCGCCGCGTCACCCCGCTCGAGGCGTCCCGGCTGAGGGTCGCCTGGCGGCTCGCCACCCACCACACGGACGCCGACGGCGTCCGCCTCCGCATTGTCAACTCCGGGGCACCTGTCGCCACCGCCGGACGCCGCCACGTCCTCCTGCGCCGCGACATCGTCGACGCCTACTGCGCCAACGAGATCAACGCCCACCAGGTCGCCGCCCTGATCGCCCAGAGCCTCGGACGCCTCCGCCACGGCCACGCCCGGTTCGACCTGCTCTGGACGGTCTGGACCATCCCCTGGGACTTCATCCGCGGCCTCGCCCACGCGATCGGACGCCGCCTTGCCTGGATACCGCCGGTCCAGTTCGCCTGGCGGACCAGGTTCGTCGTTGGCACCATCGCCGTCGTCCTGGAGGCCTAGGCCGGCCGCTGGCCGTCCCCGGTCGTGATCGCCTTGTTCCTCGCCCTCAGCTACCTGATGCCCTACTGCCGAGGCGCGTGGGAACGGTGGCTCGCCGAGCACGGCACCGTAATTGGTGCCCACGCGGTCAACGGCCTGGTTGATCTGCGGATCGCTGGCCAGGGTGGACACGATGTCGAGGATCGGCTTGAGGTCCTCGAGCCTGACGCCGTCGAGGATCTGGACGTCACCCACCT
>CALMKG010000037.1 GCA_937867175.1 uncultured Propionibacterium sp.
CCCCTGGGGGGCTGGGAGGTCGGGGGGCCGACGCCCAGCGGGTGGGCCCGGTCGGCGCCCACCGCGGCCGCGCTGCTGCCGACCGAGGCGACCACCCGTATCCCGGGCGCCACTGCGGCACCGACTGGCCCCAGCACTCCGGCCACCCCGGCAGCCGGGCCGCCACCGGCAGCCGTTCCTGCCGCGCCGGCCGCGCTGTTGGCAGCCATGCGGGTGGTGTTGGCGTTCTCGGCCTGTTGTTCACCGGCGGAGCGGCCCATGCTGTCCGCGCTTGCCGCGGCGTTGCTGCCGCCGTCGCGTCCGACGAGCCCGGCCAGGCCGCCGATCGCGGCCATTCCGGCCCGGCCGGCGGCGCCGGAGTTGGTGCCGGGGTCCATGAACGCCAGCAGCTTGAACAAAGCGAGCGGGGAAATCGCGGACATCAGAATCATCCCGACCGCCGGCAGCGCGGTGCCGACCGCGGCCTGAGTGCCATCGGTCACGTCCACAACCACGCTGCTCGCGATCTGGACGCCGAGCCCCATCATCAGGGTCATCACCACCGGAGTGAACGCGGCGGCATGGAACCAGCGGAACGACTTCCAGAACCACGACCGTCCCGCCTCGGAAACCAGGCCCGCGGCACAGATCGGGGTCGTCACCGCCAGCACGATCAGGGCGCCGGCGCGGGTGAGCAGCACCAGCAGGTGCGCGATCCCGGCCAGCCACAACAGGCCGCCGAGCATCCCCAGCACGGTCGCCACGGTGGCATCGGTGATGTCCTCGGGCTGCAGCTCCGTGAACGGCTGCCACTCCCCGAGCGAGTCCACCCCGAACAAAGTCTTCATGAGGTTGCTGGTCAGTGCGCCGCAGGCGGTGATCACCGCCGCCGCGTAAACCACCCAGGTGACCCACACCACAATGAACTGGGCGGTGCCGATCAGCACCCTCCCGAGGCTCTTGCCGTCCCGGCGAATGGCGACGGTGCCGAGCTGGACCATCAGCATCACCAGCAGCAGGCACATCGCCAGCCAGCCGGTCAGCGCATATACCTGTTGGGCGGGGCCGTCGGTGGTGATGTCTGGGGTGAGGAAGTGGTTCTCCAGCTGCAGCACCATCCGCAGCACCCACAGTCCGCCGGACCAGACCGTCATCATCATCGCCGACCAGGTGTCGGCCACCAGCTTCCCTGCGACTCCACCCAGGGCACTGAACGGATCGAACCCCATGCCGTCCGCCTACCTTGCTGCCCGGGCCCAGGTGCGCCAGCCGGCCTCGACCGCCAGATCGGTGCCCGGCCACGTCGACGGCGCCAACGCCGGCGGTGTCCCAGGTGCGATCAGCCAGCGCTGCCCGTCCCAGACCATGCGTTCGCAGTATCCGTACGCCATCCGCGCCTCCGACCGGTACACCGCCCGCACATCAACCAGCACGCACGCAATCGTCCAGTCCGGCCCGTCGGACGCCTTGATCTGCGCGGCCGTTGGCGTTACCGTGACCCGAGCGCCCTGCTCCAGGACGTCGCCCATCTTCATCGCGGTCAGGAACGACCGGACGTGGCCCATCAACCGCCACTGCTCCACCGGGCCGGCGTCGTCCGCAGCCCAGGCGTCCCACACCTCGACCACCCGGGCGACGTTCATCTCCGACAACACCGTCACCTCGATCGCAGCCAGCTGCCCGATCGCACCCTCCGGGGTGTGCGGGAACCCCGAAGCGACCTTCCCGGCCCCGATCATCGTCGAGGCGGGCACCTCGAGCACCGGGCCCGGGACCGCCGCCGGCGTCCCGCCCTGCGAATCAGAACGGCTGACCTGCAGCATCGGCTCGGCCGCCAACACATCCCGCCGCTCCTCCCGATCCAATGGCAACACCACCGCCGTCGCGGCCGCGGCGTCCGGCAGGGGGCCGGTAAGGGCAGAATGGACGGCCAACACCAGCCCGACCACAAGGGCCAGCACCATCACGGCGGCACCGGTCAGGGCGGCAATCAACTTCCTCCGGCTCCACGGGGTCACGATCTGTGGATTGTGGGCGGCCATCACACGCACCCCGCCCCGGTGATCGAGCCGACCATCGACGGCACCACCGTGTAAAGCACTGCGGCGATGAACACCACGAACAGGCCGACCACGCCGGCCTTGCTGGCATGCGGCATGGAAAGGATGCGGCCACCGACAATCCCGCCGATCGACACCACCACACCGACCACGAACAACGCCAGTACCGCCCACAACACGTAGCCGGTCAACTGGTCCGCGTACTGCTGCGCCCCCGGCGGGGCCACCGGGCAGATCTGCATCGGCACCAACGCCAGTTCCACAGGGGTCACGTTTCGTCCTCCACATCAGCAATCGAAGAAGTCAGGTCCCCCACCACGCGGAGGACCTCTCCCGCAGCCGCCACCAGCGCGGCCGGGAGACAATCAGGGGTCAAACCAGCCGTCCGCAACCCGGCCAACTCCGGCACCGGAACCACCCGACCGACACCAAGCAGGCGCCGAGTCATCGGGCCGGTCGAGGCGGTCACCGCCCGGGGCCAACGCTTCACCGCAGGCCCCAGCACCCCGGCCACCACACAGCGGCCGGCCAGCATCCCGAGCGTGCCCTCCAATCGCCGCACCCCCGGCACCGTGGCCACCGCAGTCACCACCACACACGACGCGCTCACCACCAGCCCGGACAACCAGGAACCGCCGCCACCCAACAGGCTGGTCGGCTCCCAAGCGGCGTCCACCACCGTCAGCGAAAGCGCGTGCCGGTCAGCGTGCGCAGGCAGGGGCACCTCCGCCGCGGAAGCGATCTGCGCGGCGTTGTGTTCAATCAGCACCTGACCGCGGGAGCCGCGCAACCAGGCACCGTCCGCGCACACCCCCAGCTCGGCGTTCGCGGCCGCCACCAGCCCGCTGGACAACAACGGCGCGCACTCCACCACCCGCGCCGGCGCAGCACTGGTCGCCAACGCCAACGCCAACGTCGTGGCACCGCTGCCGCCATGCGCACCCAACACCGGCAACACCGGCCCCCCAGGTGACCACGACAGCGGACGCGGGCCGTCGCTGAACCGGCCGTCCCGGATCGCCCGCCAGGCGCGCTGCAACTCCGCAACCGTCACCCCAGACGCTGATGAGACCCCGACGGCGGGCTTCCTGGCAGGATCTCGTCCGGCGCCGGCGCCGCCACCCTCCAGGCGCAGCAGAACCGGCCTGCCGCTGGCAGACGCGGCAAGCGAGCCGATCATGTGGTCGTCCATGGCGATGCCCTCCCGCACACAACAAACGGGCCGGGTGCTCGTCCTGCTCACCACCGCTCAACCAACTTCCGCGAACGCGGAGGCCTCACACCGGACGCTTTCCCTCAGTGCGAGGACCCCCTGGCGCGCGTGCCGCCGAACAGTGCTCGCCCCGATCCCCAACAACCGGCCGGACTCACGGGAAACCACCTCCGACATCAACCCGATCGTCCGGAACCCGCGGTCCTGATGGTGCTCGGCGACCGACAGCACCGTGTTGATCAGCGCCACATTCGCGCCGGTCACCACGCCCGTCGCCTCCGCCTCGGCCAGCAGACCAGCCAGTTCCACCTCCGACCCTGGCCCCGACGTCCGCACCCCCCGATCGACATGGGGTCCGACCGCTTCGATGTCCTCGACAAGCCGGGTGTTCGCCCACGTCCGGTCGGAACGAGCCACATCAGCAGGCACATTGAAATCGGCGAACGTCGCAGTCCGGACCCGCCAACAGATCGACGCGGCCACCGCATGATGAACCGACAATCGGAAGGACTTGGACTCCAACCACAAGTAGCTGGCCGCTACCCGATTCACATCGTCCGAGCCGCGCGAAGACAACAAAGGACGGATCTTCTGCACCACGCCAGGACTCACCAGCAGGCACAACAACGCCGCTGCCTCGTTGCTGTCCCCCGCATCGCAGTGGGCCAGCTCGGCCAAAGCGCGCAACACACCATTGCGGGCCTCTGCGGTACCTGTCTTCGTCGCCTGCACCACCTCCGCCCGGGTGGCGAGCCTCCCCAAGTCCGGGTGGGTGAGGTTCCACGACGGCAGAAGCGAATCGGCGCCATCGAGCAACACATCGATGCCAAGGGCCTGCTGGAGGGTGATCATGGCCAGAGCTGTCCTTCCGTGAGAGTTCACGGACAGATAGTTGGCGTTTTACGTACTCATTGACGTTTTCCCACAGCCCCAATTTCGGTTGTCCACAGCAGGAGCAACGCGGAGAAACGCCTAGTCACGCTGCGTCCCCCCAGAAGTCCAGAACACCTGGAACCAGGCCAGCTGAAAGGCTTGCCAACGGGTCCAGGTCCCCGGAAACCGGTGACTGCGGCGTCCGAAGAAGGCGTCCAGAACGAACGGGTCAGGACTGACAGCCGCGCCGGACAGAAGTGGAACCAGTCACGAGCAGCCACATCGACCAACGAGACGGTGAGGGCGTCCCAACGGCCATCAACCGCCCGGCGCTGCCTCACGCGCTCATGCCCAGATGAGGACGTCATCGTGGCCGGGGTGACATCGCGG
>CALMKG010000038.1 GCA_937867175.1 uncultured Propionibacterium sp.
TGCATCCCGTCGTGGATGCTGCACCTGCCGAAACCGCGGCAGCGGACGGCAAGCCTGCCGCCACTCAGACGGGCTCGGTTGGCCCCGGTTGGTGGTCGGGCGTGAAAGACAAGCTGGTCGAGCTGGGAGAGAAGGCGACGGAGGCCAACCGCACCCGGGCGACGGATCCCCTTGCCGCACAGGTCGTCACTGCCCCCCAGCCGACGCCTGAGCCCCCAGCTCCGGTCACCCAGCCGACGCCTGAGCCCCCAGCTCCGGTCATCCAGCCGACGCCTGAGCCGTCGCGTCCCGCCGGGCCCCAGTCCGTCGCCGCAGCCGCCACCGAAGAGACGACCCAACCGAAATCGGGCCGTCCGCAACCGGAGCCACGCTCACCCCGACCGAAAGAGGTCGGTGAGCTCAATCTCTGGGACGACTACGGCATCGCTGACGCCCACGAGTGGTACGAGATAGCTACCTCGGCCCCCCCGCGTGAGCGGGTCAATCACCTGCTCGGTGCCTCCGTGGTGCCCACTGCGAAGACGTTCAGTTTCCTGTTGGTGCTGGGTGGCGCCGTGGTGATGCTGCTGGTGCTGGTTTCGCTGCTGCTCAACCTGGACAAGCTCTTCTTCGCGCCGAGGCCAAGCGAGGCCACCCCAACATCACCTGCCACCACCGCGTCGGCTGAACCCACCACCGAGCCCGAGCCGCAGACCGAAGAGCCCGCCCCGCCGGCCAAGCGAACTCCGGAGATGCTGCCCGGCGCCAAGGAATGCCTGCCCGGGGTTTGGGCGGGTCCGCAGACCTCCTGCCCGCTGGCCGAGGCAGTGGCCACCCAGGTAGATCTCAAGATGACCGACAGCCGAATCGTCGAGGCGTACAGCTCGATCACCGATCGCAGCTATCGGCTGGAATGCGTGGCAAATGGCGGCATCACCTGCACCGGGTTGGAAGGTGTGGCCGGTGTCTACGTCTGGTTTGTGACCGAGTCCTGACCAGAATGCGGGCGGTTCAGATGTCTCTCTTCGGACGCCTGACCTCTGCCAGTCTCGCGTCGCCGTCCGAGTTCCACAGCTCTGACCAACTGCTGTCGATCTCGAACTCGCTGTGGGCGGCTGTGGGGAACCAACATTGGATCTGGTCGGCCTGACGGGGCTGGGTGGCCCACGCCAGTTCGGCGGCCAGCGTCGGGATGCCGGGGGAATGCCCGATGACCAGCAGTTCTGTGATGTCGTCGGTGATCTCGCCGATCCGTTGCCGGATCAGGTCGGCCGAGCCCAGGTAGAGCGCCTCCATGTACTGCACGGGCACGGGCTCGCCACTTGGCAGCTTCAGCCCCAGCCCCTCATAGGTCTGCCGGGTGCGCGCCGAGGACGAACACAGCACCAGTTGGATGCCGCGATCTGCGAGCACCCGCCCGGCCTCCTCGGCCTGCTGCCACCCGCGGGAGGACAGTTTGCGATTGAAGTCGGAGCGGGGATCGTGGGCCTCGGCCTTGGCGTGGCGCATGAGGAAGAGCGTCCGGGTCATGGCTCAAAGCTAGCCTCCCCGTCCACGTCATGGGGCGGTGGCTACCACCAGGTCACGGTTGATGGAGGCGTCCACTCGGTGCGCGAACTGGCGCCAGGGTCCCTCGTCGCGAGGCTGCAGACCGGCCTGCGAGATGATGTCCAGCAACTGGGTACGTGACAGGGTGTGGGTGTTCCACGAGATGCCAAGCGCGCCGCCGGCTTTCAACTGGCCTCGCCAGACCGGGATGGCCTCGGCGAGCAGGGTTTGCGGAGAGCGGTCGCGCGGAGTGCGGCCACCCCGCCCGGATTGCCCGGCTCTGCCCTTCCCGGACGCAATGGCGTCGCCCGCGTTCGGGTCGCGTTGCTGCTCCGAGCCGTGCACCACCCCATAGGGGGCGTCGGTGACGATCGCGTCGAAGCGTTTGCGTCCGAACAACACCGCCGTGTCCCGGGTGTCTCCGGTGAAGACCGTCATCCGCAGGGTGGGCATGCCCGGGCGTGCCGGCTGATCGTGGGTGGCCTCACCCAGCCGCGCCTCCGCGTCCAACCGGCGCCCCAACGTCCGTCCCTCGCGCCGAACCGGGGTGACCTGGACGGTGTGCTTGATTCGCTTGGTGCGCAGGTAGGTCTTCAGGTAGCCAGCCAACGCCTCGAACGCCTTCTCGTCGGCTTCGACGCCGAAGCCGTGGTGGCTGGCCCGCCAGGCGGCGAGCAAGGTGGTGCCGCGTCCGGCCAGGGGGTCGAGCACCTCCAGCGGGCCGGGCCGCTCGACCTGGCTGAGGGTGAGGTGCAGCAGCAGCCGGGTGAACCCCTCGTTCGTCTTGCCCTGGTACTTGGGGATGGTGACCAGGTCGTCGTCCATCACTGAAATGTCGGGCACGTCGAGGGGACGCAGCAGGTCACCCTCCTGCCGGAAGGTCACCAGGTGCGCTGATTGTGCGGCTAGGACGAGCTCGTCGACCTCGTCCGCCTGAAAGCCCAGGGCATCGGCGGCACCGATCCGGCACGGCGTGATCTCGGAGGCGAAGGGGGCGGTGACCGTCAACTCCGCACAAGACAGGGCAACGGTGGCCTGTCGGTAGACGTGGTTCGCGGACGGATTCAGCAGCATCACGTACTTCGGCACCCGACCATCGTGTCATGTGCGCTCGGCTCGAGGCCCCGGCGCGTCCGGTGGCAACAAGCTGGGCAACCTGAACCGGCCGCGTTTCTGTTGGTTAGACCATTTCGCCTAGGGTTTGGCCATGGGTAACAGGACCATCCTCGGCTTGGCGCTGGCCTGCTATGGGGCCGCCTTCGCGCTGCTGCTGTTCGGCCGTCGGCCGAACCAGACCGGGCCGCAAGCCTGAAAGCGCTGGTTGCAGTCTCGCCCTACCCCCTCTGGTCGGGCGAGTTAGGCAATGCTAACCTAACTGTATGAATTCGGTCTCGTTGCCGCTGTGTGACCGCTGTCTCGAGGTCTGTGACCCGCAGGCCGCGGGCTGTCTGGCGATGGGCCGCCTCGAATGTGGGCAGCGTGCCTTCATCGCCGGATACCGCGAGCAGGAAGACATGGCGGTCTGCCGCCGGCTCTTCGATCTCGGCTTCGCTCAGGGCGTCGAGGTTCAGCTCATCCGCCGCGCTCCGATGCGCGACCCGTTGGTCTTCCAGGTCGGCGGCGGCGAGATGCTGCTGCGTCGCCAGGATGCCGATCGCATCGTGGTTCGTGTCGTCTGAGATGTCCTGCCACGACCAGCCAGGTGCTCCCGCGACCATTGGCCCAGCCGGGCGAGCCACGGCGCTCACGTCGCCCGACCTTCGGATCGCCATGGTCGGGAACCCGAATGCCGGCAAGTCGACGCTCTTCAACGCTCTCACCGGGCTCAACGTCAAGGTCGGCAACTACCCGGGTGTGACAGTCAGCCGACATACCGGCACCACCAGCCTCGCCGACCAGACGGTCCTCTTGGAAGATCTGCCCGGCTCCTACTCCCTCGACCCGATCAGCCCGGACGAGGAACTCATCGCAGAGATCCTTGAGTCCGGCAGCCCGTTGCGGCCGGACGCCCTGCTCGTCGTGCTGGACGCCACCAGCCTGCAGCGCTCCCTCGGGTTGCTGGCTCAGGTTCAGCAGTTGGGCATCCCCACGCTGGCCGTGCTGACCTTCAGCGACGAACTCGCACGCCGGCAAGGTTCGGTGGACCTCACCCGCCTCAGCCAGGCTGTCGGGAACAAGCTGATGGTGGTGACTGCCGGCAACCGGGCGCAGCTCTATGACCTGAAGCTCGCGCTGACCGAGCCGGAAACCTGGCCCGCACCACCCGTGCCGGCGCCGACCGAGCCACGTCACGTGACCGGGTGGATCACCTCGGTCTTGCGTAGCGCCGGCTACCAGGCGCCCGCAGTCGACGATCGCACCCGCCGCCTCGACGCGGTGCTGCTCCACCCGGTTGCGGGCACGCTGATCTTCTTCGTCACGATGGCGCTGTTCTTCCAAGTCATCTTCGCCGTGGCCGCGCCGCTGCAGGGGGCGGTAGAGGCTATCTTCGGCCGCTTGGCCGAACTGGTGCGCGCGCACGTCGGGGTCGGCTGGCTCTCCGGGCTGCTCGCCGACGGGCTGATCGGCGGCGTCGGCGGGGTGCTGGTCTTCCTGCCCCAAATCGCGTTGCTGTTCGCCATGATCACGGTGCTCGAGGCCACCGGCTACATGGCGAGGGTGGCGTTCCTGATGGACCGGGTGATGGGACGTGCCGGGCTGGAGGGGCGCGCCTTCGTCGCGATGCTCAGCTCGGTTGCCTGCGCGGTGCCCGGCATCATGGCCACCCGGACGCTGCCGTCGGCGCGTGACCGGTTGGCGACCATGATGACTGCCCCCCTGATGACTTGTTCGGCGCGGTTGCCGGTCTACACCCTGCTGATCGGACTGCTGGTGCCGCCGGGGGCTCGTCTCGGCCCGATCGGGCTGCAGGGTCTGGTGATGTTCGGCCTCTACCTGCTGGGCGCGGTCGCCGCCATGACAGCGGCCTGGGTCTTCAAGCACGTGCTCAAGGGCAAGGGTCCGGCGTTGCCGTTCTACATGGAGATGCCCAGCTACCGGATGCCGGGCCTGCGAGAGCTGGGCCGTGCGGTTTGGGACGCCTGCGCCAGTTTCGTGCGTCGGGTCGGCGGCATCATCTTGGTGATGTCGCTGTTGATCTGGGCGCTGCTGTCGCTACCGGTGGCGTCACACGACGAGATGGCCGCGGCCGGTATCGATTTGGACGATCAGGTCGCCGTTGCCGCTTTCCAACTGGACCAGTCGGCTGCCGCCGCGGTTGGCAAGACCATCCAGCCGATCTTCGAACCGCTCGGTTTCGACTGGCGGATCACCGTTGGCCTGGTCGGTGCGATGGGTGCCCGTGAGGTCTTCGTCGCGACGATCAGCCAGGTCTCCTCGGCTGAGAACCCGGACGACCCAGGAGCCACCCTCGCTGAGATGACTTGGTTGTCAGGACCGCACGCCGGCGACCGGCTGTTCACTCCGGGCGTGGTCGCGGCACTGCTGATCTACTTCGCGTTCGCGCTGCAGTGCACCTCGACGATCGCGACACTGCGCCGGGAATCCGGCAGCTGGAAGTGGCCGGCCATCGCGTTCGGGTACATGACCGGGCTGGCCTGGGTCTCGGCGTGGCTGGTCAAGCTGCTGGTCGAAGCGCTGCTGGGGTGACCGCGATGGCAGACCTACGCACTCCGGCTGCCGGGTTTGCGCTGCATGCCGAGGCCGTCGGGTCCGACCCGGCGGCGCTGCGCTGGGTCTGCCCAGATGGGCTGCCCGCGGTTGGGCGATTGGTGGACGCGCCGGGACGCCTGGGCGAGCTGCTCGCGCCGGGCGGGCCGATCGTCCAGGCGCTGACCGAGCGCGCAGCGCTGTGGACCTGGCTCGCTGACGTCGACGCCGGGTGGTCCGAGCTCGGGCCCGTCGTCCGGGACGCCATTGCAGCTGCCGCCGAGCGTCCCGACCTGTGGCAGGTGGAACCGGCACCAGACGAGGTGCTTCGGCTGGTGGCACGCGACGTGGTGGAACGCGGACTGGGTGAGTACATCGCGTCCCACGGCGGGTTGATCACGGTGGTGCGGGCTGAGGGAGGCGAGGTGGACGTGGCCCTGGAGGGCGCCTGCGCGCGTTGCCCGGCGGCCGGGTTGACCTTGCACGGCCGCATTGAGGCTGCCATCAGGTTGCGGGTGGACGACCGAGTGGTGGTTCGCCCTTCGGTGGGACGCGAATCGGGGCAGCACGACGACCGGCGGCGGTTCGGGCGCTGGTCCGGTTTGCTCTGACCTGCGCTGCCTGTCCGGCGCCGACCAAACGATCAGTGCAGGTCGACCTTGTGATGCTCGTAGGGGGTGCCCTTGGCACGCTCGATCGAGTTGCGGATCTCCTCCTCGGCGGCCTCGCGTCCCACCCAGGTGGCGCCCTCCACCGACTTGCCCGGCTCCAGGTCTTTGTAGACCGTGAAGAAGTGCTCGATCTCAAGGAGCATGTACTGCGGGATGGTCTCCAGGTCGTCCAGGTAGTTGCGGCGGGTGTCTGCGGTTGGGATGCAAAGCACCTTGTCGTCGCCGCCCATCTCGTCCTGCATCTGGAACATGGCCACCGCGCGGCATTCGATCAGACAGCCCGGGAAGGTCGGTTCTCCGACGATCACCATGGCGTCCAGCGGGTCTCCGTCTTCGCCTAGGGTGCCTTCGATGAAGCCGTAGTCGTACGGATACTGAGTGGACGTGAACAGGGTCCGGTCAAGACGCAGACGACCGCTGTCGTGGTCCATCTCGTACTTGTTCTTGGTACCGCGCGGAATCTCGACCGTCATGTCGAATGTGATGCCGACGCGAGGGTCCACGTCAACTTTGCGGAAGTCGTCGATCACCTGAACCGTCCTTAAGATGGGAGTCTCAGCCATCAGAGTATCTGCTCGAAGGGAAACCAGTGGCATCAAACGCTCGACGCAAACCGTCGGCGCCCCGCCCCGCTCGGGTCGGTTGGCTCGTCTGGGCGTTGACCCTCGCGTTGCTGGTCGGGCTGGTCTGGTATGCCAGCGGGCCGCTCGCCCGCGACCGCGGCTGGCTGGTCGACGGCGGCAGCCCCACGGTCGATCCGCAGGTCATCGCGCAACTGCATCCCGACCCCGTCCGACTGGGCGCCGGGGTCATCGATCCCGTCCGGGTGCCGGACGCTGCGCCCGCCGACCCGAGCCTGGTGCAGCAGGCGATGGCCGCCACACCCCCCGAACTGCCGGGACGCTACGCCGGCGCGGTCGCCGACCTCGGCGGTGGCCCGCTGCTCTACGATCTCGACTCCGCCGCCCCGATGATTCCGGCATCTACCCTGAAGGTGATGCTGGCGGTCGCCGTGCTGGACGCGGTGGGCCCGCAGCAGACCTTCGCCACCTCGGTGGTCAGCCCCACGCCCGGGACGATCGTGCTGGTCGGGGGCGGTGACCCGCTGCTGTCGGCGACGTCCACCAGCTACCCGTACGCTGCCACGGTGTCGCCACCCACCACCGCAGACCTGGCCGCTCGCACCGCTGCCGCGCTGACCGCCCAGGGCGTTACCGAGGTCAGCCTCGGCTACGACGACACCCTGTTCTCCGGGGCGGTCTGGCATGCCGATTGGCCCGCCGCCGACCGGCAGTTCATCGGGCCGATCAGCGCACTGGTGGTCGACGAGGGCGCGGCGCAATCGGGTGTCGAATCGGCGTCCCCCTCGGCCGCCCGAACCTTCGCCGACCAACTGCGGGCCGCCGGCATCGCCGTGACCGGCGAGCCGACGCCGGCGTCCGGTGCCGGTGCCGCGGAGCTGGCCCGGGTCGAGTCGTTGCCGTTGTCGCTGCTGGTCCAGGAACTGCTGGTGCATTCAGACAACTTCATCGCTGAGATGCTGCTGCGCCAGCTCGCGCTGGCAAGCGGCCAGTCCGGCAGCTTCGAGGGCGGCACCGCTGCGCTGACGGCCGGCCTGCAAGCGCTGGGTTTGTGGGTCGAAGGGCAGGTGATCGTCGACGGCTCCGGGCTGTCGACCGGCAACCGGGTGACCGCCGGGGCGCTGGTCAAGGCCCTGCAGCTGGCGGCCGAACGGGATGACTTGGCCGCGGTGCTGTCCGGCATGCCGGTCGGGACGGCGACCGGTACGTTGACGAACCGTTTCGTCGATGCGCGCAGTGCCCCCGCCCGCGGGCAGGTGCGAGCCAAGACCGGCACCCTCGACCAGGTTTCAGGCCTCGCCGGCTACACCCCCACAGCCGACGGCGGGCTACTGGCGTTCGCCTTCCTCGGCAACGAGTTACCCCGCGACCAGG
The DNA here is from genome assembly GCA_937867175.1 of uncultured Propionibacterium sp. GTDB lineage: Bacteria > Actinomycetota > Actinomycetes > Propionibacteriales > Propionibacteriaceae > Brooklawnia. The sequence continues at coordinate 7,802 of CALMKG010000038.1, forward strand.
ACTCCCGTGCTTGGTTCGACCATGTGGGGGCCGCATTGGCCGGCTGCCATTGCGTGGCGTGATTCCTGGTCTGCCCGGGCTCGTCGGGTGCCCGTAGGCTGGAGTTCGTGACTGCACTGCCGTGGATCGACTGGGATGCCGCCGAACAGGTGGGGTTGGAGCTGGTCGATCCCGGACCCAGGGTCGGTCGCCCAGAGCGGGCTCAAATCGTGACCCAGCTACGTGAGCAGGCCCGCCGCGCAGCCGACCTGCTTGTCGAGGCGTCCGGGCTGCCCGAGGTGGGCGAGGCCCGGGAACTGGTCGTCGACCGGCGCAACATCATCCGCGCCAACGTCGCCACCGCGCGGAGGCTGACGTCCGAATCGATCGGCGTCGCCGACAGCCCGCTCGAGGCCGCAGCCGGACGAGCCCGCGGGGCGACCATCGGGGGTGCGCTGGCCGCCGTGGGCACACGCATCCTGGGCCAGTTCGACCCGTTCGCGGAGACCCCGACCCTCTACCTGGTGGCCCCGACGATCTTGGCTGTGGAACGCGGATTGAGGGTCAATCCCACTGACTTCCGGATGTGGGTCACCTTGCACGAGCAGACCCATCGCGTCCAGTTCGCCAACGCGCCCTGGTTGCGCGACCATCTGATCGGACAACTCAGAGTCATCGTGGAGGCTGACGATGAGCCGTTCTGGCATGACCTGAGTCAGCGGCTGGAACAGATTCGTCGCGACAAGACAGCTGGACGCCCGGTCAGCCTGCGGCTCATCAACGCGTTCTCCTCGCCCGACGTGGCGGCGGCAATGGACGAGGTCACGGCGGTGATGTCGCTGCTGGAGGGTCACGCCGACCTGATGATGGACCGGGCCGGACGTTCGGTCATCCCCAGTGTGGCCACCATCCGAGCCCGTTTCGATGCCCGCCGCACCAAGGGTGGCGTCCATGGGCTGATCAACAGGTTGCTGGGCATGGACGCCAAGCTGGCCCAGTACGCCGACGGGGCCAGCTTCTGCCGTCACGTGATGCGTCGCGGCGGTACCGGGCTGCTGAACCGGGCGTTCGAGGGACCCCAGTGGTTGCCCACTCTGACCGAACTGCTGGACCCCGAGCAGTGGTGCCGGCGCCTGACGAGCCCAGCCGAGGACGCCGATGGCCAGGCGTGAGCTCAGCCCCGCGCAGCTGGCGGTCGTCCAGGCCGTCGAGCCGTGGCTTCGGGAAGCGGCCCGTCCGATCATGGTGGCCTGCTCCGGTGGACCGGACTCGATGGCCCTGGCTCTCGCGGTCGCCCACCTGACAAGCCGGGGACGTGCGCCGGTCGCCGACGCAGTCGTCATCGACCACCAACTGCAGGACGGTTCTGCGGTCGTCGCGCAGCGGGTGATCGATCAGCTGGCCCGGCACGGCTTGCCGGCCCGGGTGCAACGCGTCCGCGTCGAGGCCGACCCGGAATCCGGCATGGAGGCTGCTGCCCGGGAGGCTCGCTATGCGGGGTTGGCCGCAGCCGCTCGGCCGGACACCCTCATCGTGTTGGGGCACACCCTGGACGACCAGGCTGAGACCGTGCTGCTCGGGCTCGCCCGTGGTTCGGGCACACGGTCGCTGGCCGGTATGCGCGAGCGCCTGGTCGCGAACGGCGCCGAGTTCGGCAGGCCGTTGCTCGGCCTGCGGCGCGTCGTCACCGCTGAGGCCTGCCACGACTGGCAGGTGACGGTCTGGCATGATCCGCACAACCAGGACAAGAGGTTCACCCGGGTGCGCGTGCGCACCAGCGTCCTGCCTACGCTGGAAGCCGAGCTGGGCCCCGGGATCGCCGAGGCGCTGGCCCGAACCGCGGCGCTGGCGATGGCCGATGCCGATGAACTGGACGCACAGGCGTCCCTGCTGCGGCCGGCCTGCGGCGAGCCGTTGCCGGTTGAAGAACTTCGGCGGCTGCCGGAGGCGCTCGCCTCCCGGGTGCTGCGTGGCTGGCTGGTCGCCGAGGGCGTCCCGGAGCCGAGCTACCGGCACCTGCTCGCGGTTCGGTCACTGGTCGACGACTGGCACGGCCAACTTGGTGTAGACCTGCCCGCAGGCAAGCGGGTGGTGCGCCGGGAGGGCGTCCTGCTGGTGGCGCCGGGCGGTCGTGCGAGCCTGCGGGGGGACCGATAGAGTGGGCGCGTGGACGCGTCCGATATCGCAGGTGATCTGGCCCATGTCTTGCTGACCGAGGAACAGGTGAGGTTACGGGTGGGCGAACTGGCCCGCCAGATCGACTCCAACTACGCCGGCAGGGATCCGCTGATGGTGGGTGTCCTGAACGGCGCGATGATGGTGATGAGCGACCTGACTCGAGCGATGAAATCGCACTGCAGTATCGACTGGATGGCGATCTCGTCGTACGGTTCCGGGACGAAGAGCTCGGGGGTGGTGCGCATCCTCAAAGACCTCACCGCCGACATCAACGGACGCGACGTGCTCATCGTCGAGGACATCGTCGACACCGGCCTCACGCTGAGCTACCTAGTGCAGAACCTGCAATCGCGCGGGCCGGCCAGCGTCGAAGTGCTGACGATGTTCCGGAAGCCCGACGCGATGACCGCTGCCGTGGCCGTCAAGTACGTCGGTTTCGACATTCCGAACGAGTTCGTCGTGGGCTATGGGCTCGACTATGCGGGCCGCTACCGCAATCTGACCGACGTCGCGACGTTGGCGCCGCACATCTACACTTGAGCTCCTGCCTCCTCGCGGGAGCACCGGGCCCGGCCTCCTCAGTTTTTCGTCCCGGCTCATCCTTGCGGCGCTGGGCAACCCCACTGTGCACCCTTCCCCGCGCGGTTAGGATGGGCTCGCGTTGCGCCGACGAGAGGGGTACTGCAGATGACCGAAAGCCACGGCAAGCCCCGTCGCGCCGTTGACGACCCGGAAGCCCAGCCCGACGTCAGCGACAGCGCGCCGCTCACGCCACCTCCCGGATACGATGCCGACCGCATTGAGGCTGCGGTCCGCGAGTTCCTCTTGGGGATCGGCGAGGATCCCGATCGAGAGGGCCTGCGAGACACCCCGCAGCGTGTCGCCCGGGCCTGCGCCGAGCTCTTCGCCGGTCTGGGCAAGGAGGCTGGGCCGGTGCTGGCGACCACCTTCGACGTCTCGCACGACGAGATGGTGCTGGTGCGCGACATCAAGGTGCAGAGCTTCTGCGAGCATCATCTGCTGCCCTTCCAAGGCGTCGCGCATGTCGCCTACATTCCGCCGGAGAACGGCCGGGTGCCCGGTTTGAGCAAGATCGCCCGGCTGGTCGATGTCTTCGCCATGCGTCCCCAGGTGCAGGAACGGTTGACTACCCAGATTGCGGATGCTCTGGTCGAGCACCTGCATGTGCGTGGTGCGCTGGTCGTCGTCGATTGCGAGCATCAGTGCATGACGCTGCGCGGGGTTCGTAAGGCGGGCAGCCGCACCACCACCTCCGCTGTTAGGGGAGCGCTGCGCAACGCCGCCACCCGTGCGGAGGCGATGAGCCTCATCCAGGGCTGAGCGTGTCGCGCACCTTGGTGATGGGGGTGGTCAACGTCACTCCCGACTCGTTCTCGGACGGGGGACGCTGGTTCAACGCAGACGCCGCGGTCGCGCACGGCATCACCCTGATCGAACAGGGTGCCGACCTGCTCGATATCGGCGGGGAGTCGACCCGGCCGGGCGCCACACGTCCCACGCAGGACGAAGAGCTGCGTCGCGTCCTGCCGGTGGTTCGGGAACTGGCCACCCGGATCCCGGTGAGCGTAGACACGATGCGCGCCGAGGTGGCCAGGCAATCGATCGAGGCCGGCGCCCGGATCATCAACGATGTCTCGGGGGGGCTGGCCGACCCGAACATGCACCGCGTGGTCGCGCACGCCGGCGTCGACTATGTCTGCCAGCATTGGCGGGGCCACGGTGCGGTGATGAACCAGCTCAGCACCTACCGTGACGTCGTGGCCGAGGTGACAGCCGACCTGGAGCTCCGGATCGAAGCCTGCCTGGCGGCGGGCATGGTCGCCGACCGCGTCATCGTCGATCCCGGTCTCGGCTTCGCCAAGACCGCCGAGCACGACTGGACGATTCTGGCGAACCTCGAGCGGTTCACGGGCATGGGGCACCGAGTGCTCATCGGGGCTTCTCGGAAGCGCTTCCTGGGGCACCTGCTCGAGGGACGTGAACCTGCCGGCAGGGACGCGGCGACCGCAGCGGTCTCGGTGATTTGCGCCCAGCAGGGGGTGTGGGCAGTCCGTACTCACGAAGTCTGCGGACAGCGCGATGCGGTGGCGGTGGTGGAGCGCCTGACGCAGGCCAGGCGGTGGTCGTCCGCCGGTCTCGATTCGACCGAACCAGGCAGCCCCGGCACCGACGGCGACTAGCCTCGAAATATGCGAGACGACGGGCGCGGCGTGATACGACTTTCCGGATTGCGCGCCAAAGGCTTCCACGGTGTCCTCGATTTCGAGCGCAGAAACGGTCAGGAGTTCGTCGTCGACCTGGCCATCGACCTCAAGATGCCGGTCACTGACGACATCGCCGAGACGGTGCACTACGGCCAGCTGGCCGGCAGCGTCGTGGCGATCATCAGCGGCCAACCGGTGAACCTGATCGAGACACTCGCGGAACGGATCGCGGCGGAGGTCCTGACTGATCGGCGAATCCGCTGCGTGAGCGTCACCGTCCACAAACCGCAAGCCCCAATCGATGCACAATTCGACGATGTCAGCGTAACCATTTCGAGGAGCAACCATGACTGACGCATTCCCCATCGACGTCGACACCTTGGGTGATCTCAAGCCGTTGAACCAGGTCGTGTTCAGCCTGGGCTCAAACCTGGGCGATTCCATCGAAACCCTGCAGGGCGCTGTCAACCGGCTAGCCGAAACCCCGAACCTGATCCTGGTCGATGTGTCGCCGGTCTATTTGACCAAGCCCGTCGGCAACGTTGAGCAGCCCGATTTCTACAACCTGGTGGTAATCGCCGACTCCACGCTGGAACCATTGACGCTGCTGGATCGGTGTCAAGCCATCGAGCAGGCCTACGAGCGGCGCCGCGACCCAGACCATCCCGGCGGCCCACGAACCTTGGATATCGACCTCATCGTGGTGGGAAAGCGCACCAGCGAGACCCCCGAATTGATGTTGCCGCACCCGCACGCCCATGAACGGGCATTCGTGCTCGTGCCATGGCTGGATATTGAACGCCGGGCGACGCTGCCGCAGGGTCGGGTGGACGACCTGGTTGCCACCATGGACACATCGGTGGTCCGGAAGCTGACCGATGTACGAATTGAGAAGCCTTGACCGGCAGGTATTCGGTACGCTTATTCTCGCAGTCATTCCACTTCGAATAGCGACTGCCACAGCGACCCGAGGAGGAGCAAATGGCTCAGCGTGTGGAGATCATTCTCATAGATGATATGGACGAATCGCCTGCCGACGAGAAGGTGAAGTTCGCCCTCGACGGGACGAATTACGAGATCGACCTGTCTGCCACCAATGCGGCAGCGCTCCGCGAACTGCTGGCACCGTATGTGGGCGCCGGCCGGCCGGTCGCAGCGCGTCGAAACGTTCGCGGGAAGGTTGCGTCGGCACCCGCCGGTGCGTCCGCCACCCAGATCCGCGCCTGGGCGCAAGAGAACGGTTACGAGGTGAGCGCACGCGGTCGTGTCCCTGCGCAGGTCAGGAAGGCCTACGAACTGGCCCATGCCTGAGCGGGCCGAAGAGCCCTCTGCCGTCGGCGAACAGCTGATCGGGAAACGGCCCGCGGGAAGAAAGTGGGTTCCTGATTGGTTGAACGGATGTGCCTCCGTGGTCGGAAGGTGGATCAGTCACCTTGCGGTATGGGCATATCCGACATTTCCGACGTTGGGGAGCACAGCCTAAACTGGGATGAGTCCGGCGGAGTCAACCCAATGGACCAACCGAGGCTCTCACCGAGCCAACCTGAGGAGACGAATGTTCGAGCGTTTCACTGACCGCGCGCGCCGGGTGGTGGTGCTGGCCCAGGACGAGGCCAAGATGCTGAACCACAACTACATCGGCACGGAGCACATCCTGCTCGGTCTCATCCACGAGGGTGAGGGCGTGGCCGCCAAGGCCTTGGAGCAGATGGGCATCTCGCTGGAAGCGGTGCGCGCGCAGGTCGAGGAGGTCATCGGCCACGGCCAGACCCAGCCGACCGGTCATATTCCGTTCACCCCGCGGGCCAAGAAGGTCTTGGAGCTGTCGCTGCGCGAAGCACTGCAGATGAACCATTCCTACATCGGCACCGAACACATCCTGCTCGGGCTGATTCGCGAGGGCGAGGGTGTCGCCGCCGACACGCTGATCAAGCTCGGCGCCGACCTCAACCGGGTCCGCAACACCGTGCTGCAGTTGCTGAGCGGCTACCAAGGCACCACCGAGGGCCAGCCGATCACCTCCGGTGCGCCCGAGATGGGCGAGTCGCCCCGCGGTACCAACACCGTGCTCGACCAGTTCGGCCGTAACCTGACCCAGGCCGCCCGCGAGAACCGGCTCGACCCGGTGATCGGCCGCAAGACCGAGATCGAGCGCGTGATGACCGTGCTCAGCCGGCGTACCAAGAACAACCCGGTGCTGATCGGTGAACCGGGCGTCGGCAAGACGGCGATCGTCGAGGGCCTGGCCCAGCGCATCGTCCGCGGCGATGTCCCCGAGACGCTGCGCGACAAGCAGATCTACACCCTCGACCTGGGGGCCTTGGTCGCCGGCAGCCGTTACCGCGGCGACTTCGAGGAGCGCCTGAAGAAGGTGCTCAAAGAGATCAAGACCCGCGGTGACATCATGCTGTTCATCGACGAGATCCACACCCTGGTCGGGGCCGGTGCCGCCGAAGGTGCGATCGACGCCGCGTCCATCCTCAAGCCCATGCTGGCTCGCGGTGAGTTGCAGACCATCGGTGCCACCACGCTGGACGAGTACCGCAAGCACATCGAGAAGGACGCCGCCCTGGAGCGCCGCTTCCAGCCGATCCAAGTTTCGGAGCCGTCGATCGCGATGACGATCGATATCCTCAAGGGCCTGCGGGATCGCTATGAGGCGCATCACCGCGTCACCATCACCGACGAGGCCTTGAGCGCGGCCGCGAACATGGCCGACCGTTACGTGCAGGATCGTTTCCTGCCCGACAAGGCGATCGACCTGATCGACGAGGCCGGCGCCCGGATGCGCATCATGCGGATGACCGCACCCCCCGACCTGCGCGAGTTCGACGAGCGCATCGCCGGCGTCCGGATCGAGAAGGAAGCGGCGATCGACGCCCAGGACTTCGAGCGGGCGGCAGGTCTGCGGGATTCCGAGAAGCGTCTGCTGGCAGCTCGCTCCGAACGCGAGAAGGCCTGGAAGGACGGCGATGGCGATACCCCCGCGGTGATCGGTCAGGAGCAGATCGCCGAGGTGCTGGCCAGTTCTACCGGTGTCCCGGTCTCCCAGCTGACCGAGGAGGAGTCGAGCAGGCTGCTGCGCATGGAGGACGAGATCCACAAGCGCTACATCGGTCAGGACGACGCGGTCAAGGCGTTGTCCCGTTCGATCCGCCGCACCCGCGCGGGCTTGAAGGATCCCAAGCGACCGTCCGGCTCGTTCATCTTCGCCGGTCCCTCGGGTGTCGGCAAGACCGAGTTGACCAAGGCGCTGGCCGAGTTCCTCTTCGGTGACGAGGACGCGCTGATCGTCCTGGACATGAGCGAGTATTCCGAGAAGCACACTGCTTCGCGGATGTTCGGCTCGCCCCCCGGCTATGTCGGCTACGAAGAAGGCGGCCAGCTCACCGAGAAGGTGCGGCGCAAGCCGTTCAGCGTGATCTTGTTCGACGAGATCGAAAAGGCTCACCCCGACATCTTCAACTCGCTGCTACAGATCCTGGACGAGGGTCGTCTCACCGATGCCCAGGGCCGCGTGGTCGACTTCAAGAACACGGTCATCGTGATGACCACCAACTTGGGTAGCCGCGACATCTCGAAGGGCGTGACGCTGGGCTTCTCGCGGGCCGGGGACGCCGGGACGAGCTACGAGTCGATGAAGGCGAAGGTGAACGAGGAACTGAAGCAGCACTTCCGTCCAGAGTTCCTGAACCGTGTCGACGAAACGATCGTCTTCCACCAGCTGAGCCCGGAGGACATCCAGAACATCGTCGACCTGATGGTCTCCGAGATCGATGCCCGCCTCGCTGACCGCGACATGGGCATCGAGTTGACCCCGGCGGCTCGGACGCTGATCGCAAAACGCGGCTACGACCCCGTGCTGGGGGCGCGCCCGTTGCGTCGGGCCATCCAGCGCGAGATCGAAGACCCCGTCGCCGAGCAGATCCTCTTCGGGGAACTGACGGCGGGTTCGATCGTCGTGGTGGACGCGGTGCCTGGTGCCGACGAGAAGTCGCTAAAGGCGTTCACCTTCGTGGGGACGCCGAAGACGACCCTTCCCGACGTACCGTTCGCCGAACTTGACAGCGGTTCGCCGCAAGGCTGAGCACCACAAAACGAAGGACGTCGGCGGCGGACCCCAACCGGGGCCCGCCGCCGGTGCGTATTGAGCTGACCTGGTCCCTGATGGTTGCGGTGGCGGAACGCACCACCTCAATGGCCTTGGCGGGATCAATGCTGGCGGAAGAGACCTGGACGCCGTACACGCCCTTGGCCACGACGATCTCAGCGGTCGTCCGATCAGACTCCAAGAAGGTCAGCCCGAAGGAAGCGTCACCGGACGCGGTGTCGAAGGACCGGGGCCGGGCGTCCTCCGGCTACCGGTGTCAGATCGCCCGACCCGGGTCTGACGAGGGTCTGTCGGCCCGCCGATTACCGCGCCAACACCCCTTGCCGATGCGCTGGATTGCAGGTAGAAAGAGTGGCAGGGGGCAAGCCTGTGCACCCGGATCAAGGAGGGGTCTATGAGCGTTTATCGAGTGACAGATCTCGTCGGAACCAGTACCGAGTCTTGGGAGGACGCTGCCGCCGCCGCAATCAAGGTGGCCAGCAAGACCATTCGCGACCTCCGGGTCGCCGAGGTGGTCGAGCAGGACGTCCACATTGATGCGGGTGGTCAACTCACCTTCCGGACGAAGCTTCGGGTCTCCTTCAAGTACGAAGACAAGTAATCAACTCCTACTGAACCCAGATTCGGGGTGGGGCTCGCCGTCGGGCGGGTCCCACCCCTTTGCCGTGGGGGGCGCGCGCTGAGAGGGGAACGTATAGGATTCCTCAGACAACTCGGAGGTCAGACGACGGTGTCTGGACAGAGGGAGTAGCCAGTGATCACCGGCACCACCAACAACTCATTGAATCGCCGATCATTCCTGAGGTGGTCGGCCGCTGTCGGCGGCTCGTCCGCCTTGGTGGGTGGCGGTTTGTTGACCACCGCGCAGGTGGCCCAGTCGCACGCGGAGCCCGACGCGACCGACGAGGTGGTGTGGAGTTCCTGCACGGTGAACTGTGGGTCTCGCTGCCCGCTGCGCCTAGTCGTCGAGGATGGCGTCGTTGTGCGGGTGCTGGATGACGACACCGGCGACAACAGCCTCGAGAACCGGTCAATCAGGGCCTGCGTGCGTGGCCGCTCAATTCGGCAGCGGATGTACAGCCCGTACCGGCTTGGAGCCTGCTTGAAACGTTCGCCCCACCGAGTCCTCGAATGCGGTGCTCAACACGATTGTGTCCAGCTGGGCTGAGATGAGAGGGGTCGAGATGTCGGTCCTCATTCCGAGCGTTGACAGGCGCTCATTCATGAAGTGGTCCGGCGCCGTGGCCGGTACGACGGCGCTGGTGGGGTCGGTCGCCTACATCGGCATGCCAGGCGCAACGTCTGCGTCCGCTGAGCCGGCAGAGGGCATGGCCGAGGTGGACAAGACCGTTTGGAGTGCTTGCACGGTCAACTGCGGATCGCGTTGCCCGGTTCGACTGCAGATCAAGGACGGAGTCATCGTCAGGGTTCTGGCGGACAACACCGGTAGCGACGAAATCGGTGGCCAGCAGGTGCGCGCCTGCGTGCGTGGCCGCTCCATCCGGCATCGAATCTACAATCCCGACCGGCTGAAGACCCCGCTGAAGCGCAAGGAAGGCACCAAGCGCGGCGAGGGCCAGTGGGAGGAGATCTCCTGGGATCAGGCGCTCGACGAGATCGCCGACAAGATGAAACAGATCAAGGCCGAGCACGGCAACGAGGCCTTCTACATCAACTACGGTACTGGGACGCTGGGCGCCACGATGGCGTGCTCCTGGCCCCCTGACGGCACTGCCTTCGCCCGGCTGATGAACACCTGGGGTGGTTATCTGGACCACTACTCCGACTACTCGACCACCGAGATCACCCAAGCCTATCCGTACTTCTATGGCTCCTGGGTGTCGAGCAACTCCTTCGACGACGCGAAGAACTCCCGCCTCCAGGTGATGTTTGGCAACAACCCGCTGGAGACCCGGATGTCCGGCGGCGGGCAACTGTTTGTCGCCCAGCAGACCAAGGAGGCATCCGGCGTCCGCACGATCGTGGTCGACCCGCGCATGAGCGAGACCGCCGTCGCGCTGGCGGACGAGTGGGTGCCGATCCGCCCTGGCACCGACTCGGCGCTGATCGCCGCCATGATCTACGTGATGATCCAAGAAGGCACACACGACCAGGACTTCTTGGACAAGTACTGCATCGGTTTCGACGAGGATCACATGCCGCAGGGCGCGCCCGCGAACGCGTCCTACCGCAGCTACCTGGAGGGCAGGGGCCCGGACGGCATCAAGAAGACCCCGGACTGGGCTGCCGGCATCACGGGCATCCCGGCAGCTGCCATCCGGCGGCTGGCCCGGGAAATCGCGGAGGCGAAGCCCTGTGCGATCACCCAGGGTTGGGGCCCCCAGCGGCGGGCCAACGGCGAGAATGAGGCTCGGGCGATCTTCCTGCTGGCCTGCGCGACCGGCAACGTCGGCCTTCCGGGCGGCGGTACCGGTGGACGCGAGGCTGCCGCGGGGCTATCCATCGTCCAGCCATTCAACTATGGCTTGCAGAACCCGTCGAACAAGATCATCTCGGTCTTCTCCTGGTTGGACGCCATCGACCACGGTCCCAAGATGGACACCTTCAACGCCGGCGTCGGCGAGAAGCCGGCGCCCGGGGTACGGGCGATCAAGGTTCCGGTCGATGAAGACGGCAATCCGACCAACATCAAACTGGACGTGCCGATCAAGATGGTCTGGCAGTACGGCGGCAACTCGATCGTCAACCAGACCGGCGACAACAACAAGTCGGTTGAGATCCTGCAGGACGACTCGAAGTGCGAACTGATCGTCGACTGTGACATCCAGATGACGGTTTCGGCCCGCTACAGCGACTACGTCCTGCCGGGTACCTCGTCCGCCGAGGAGTTCGACCTGCATCCCGGCGAGAATGCCGGCCCGATGGCGTACGGCATCATCTCGGAGCAGGCGATAGAACCCATGTACGAGTGCCGGTCGATCTTCGACATCTGCACAGACCTGGCCAAGCGGCTGGGCACCGAACAGGCGTACACCGAGGGCAAGGATCGTGAGCAGTGGCTGCGCGAGGCCGTCGAGTTGTCCCGGGTCGGGGACCCCGACATCCCGGACTACGACACCTGGAAGCAGATGGGTCTGTACCGCAAGAACGCTGGCCCGGTCATCCCGCTGGCCGACTTCCGCGCCGATCCGCAGGCCAAGCCGATGGACACCCCATCGGGCAAGATCGAGATCTACTCGAGCCGGTTGGCGGCGATGGCCCAGAAGTGGACGTTCGGTGACTTCCGGCCCGAGCTGCCCGGCGATGTGCTCAAGCCCCTGCCCGAGTACGTGGCCACTTGGGAGGGCGCCGAAGATGCCATGAGCAACGAGAAGTACCCGTTGCAGATCATCGGGCACCACTTCAAGGCCCGGACCCACTCCACCTATGGCAACGTCGACTGGCTGCGGGAGGCCCACCACCAAGTGCTGTGGATCAACCCGATCGACGCGGCCGAGCGTGGCATCGCCAATGGTGACCAGGTCTTCGTCTACAACGACCGCGGCACCGTCCGGATTGAGGCCCGGGTGACCGAGCGCATCGCGCCCGGTGTCCTTTCGCTGCCGCAGGGCGCCTGGTACCGGCCCACTGACGAGGCCGGGCCGCCGGGCGCCAACCCGGACGTGCCGGTCGATGCCGCTGGCTCGGTCAACTCGCTGACCTCCCTGCACCCTTCGCCGCTGGCGAAGGGGAACGCGGTCCACACCACCATCGTCCAGGTTCAGAAGGTTTAGGGGTGAATTGTGTCTGAGCGTTTGGGTTTTTATTTTGATCAGTCGTTGTGTACTGGTTGTAAGGCTTGTCAGATTGCCTGCAAGGATAAGCATGATACGCCGGTGGGTGTGAATTGGCGGCGTGTGGTGGAGTTTTCGGGTGGTTCTTGGCAGGTGGTGGGGGATACTTTTTCGCCGCGGGTGTTCGCCTATTACACGTCGGTGGCGTGTAATCATTGTGAGGATCCGATTTGTGTGCGGGTGTGTCCGACGACGGCGATGACGGTTCGTGCTGACGGCACGATTTTTGTTGATGATTCGAAGTGCGTTGGTTGTCGTTATTGTGAGTGGGCGTGCCCCTATTCGGCTCCGCAGTTCAATGTCGAGACGGGGCATATGTCGAAGTGTGATTTGTGTTTTGACTATCGGCAGGAGGGGTTGACTCCGGCGTGTGTGGCGGCGTGTCCGTCGCGGGCGTTGGATTGGGGTCCGTTGGCTGAGTTGGAGGCGAGGTATCCGGGTGGTGTGAGGTCGGTGGCGCCGTTGCCTGATCCGTCGATCACTGAGCCGAATCTGTTGGTCAGACCGCATCGTGATGCGCAGCCGGTGGGTTCGGGTGTTGGTTCGATCGCGAACCCGAAGGAGGTTTGATCGTGGCTGTTGGTGAGTTGCCGATGATTTTGTTCACGGTTGTTTCGCAGATGTGTGTGGGTGCTTTTGTGGTGCTTGGTTTGGTGCAGACAGTGGGTGGGGTGAGGTATTCGTCCAGGGTGGTGGATCGGTTGGCCGATCCGGCGCTGTTTGCGCTTGGCCCGGCGATGGTGGCTGGCTTGGTTGCGTCGATGTTTCATATGCATGATGTGGGGAACACGCTGAATGTTGTTCGGCATTGGCAGTCGTCGTGGTTGAGTCGGGAGATCATTTTTGGGGTCGGGTTCGCTGGTTTGGGGTTCTTGTTCTTCTTGTTGCAGGTGTTGAAGATCGGTTCGCCGGTGTTGCGTCGGGTGTTGGCGGTGGTGACGGCGTTGTTCGGGGTTGGTTTGGTGGTTTCGCAGGTGATGATTTATTACTCGCTGGTGACCGTGCCGGCGTGGAATTCGTGGGCGACGTGGGTGCAGTTCTTTGGTACGGCGTTGTTGTTGGGGGCGTTGGCGGTTGGGACGGCGTTCGTGTTGGTGATGGGGCGTCGGCAGAAGCGGGTGGTTGGTTCGCAGGGCGTGGCGGTGGGTGAGGGCGGGTCGTACGGTCAGCGGTTGAGGGCTTTCTTTGCTGATCGGGAGGTTGATGATCCGCAGACTGCTGGGCAGGTGGCGGAGTTGCTGGTTGGCAGTGTGCGGGGTTGTGTGGTGGGTGCGGTGTTGGTGGCGGGTGTGTTGTTGGTTTCGATGCCGGTTTATGTGTCGGGGTTGGCTGGTTTGGGTGAGGTTGGTTTGGTTTCGGCGGCGCATTACGGGGCTGGTTTCGCGGTGATGCGGTTCGGGTTGTTGGTGTTGGGTGCGTTCTTGCTCGGTGTGATGGCGTTCTATTACGCGGGGTTCGGGACGAAGAAGTTGCCGGTGTTGGGGTTCTTGATGGTCAGTTCGTTTGTTTTGGTGTTCATCGGTGAGTTGATGGGCCGGGCGTTGTTCTACGAGGTGATGGTCCGCGTCGGCGTCTGAAACCCGCAAAATGTCAGCCTCGACCGAACAGAAGCGCTCGCCCGGGCATTCGCTGCTGCTGTGGGCAACTCGTGAGGAGCGAGCGGGCACGGTGCGGTTGATCTGCGCGGAGGCGTCCGAACGGGTGCTCGCCGGCCGGGACGAGACCGTCGTTGCCTGGCGAGGCTGCCTTGACGACCTGCCCCGGGCGCTGCCTTTTGAACTGCTGAGCCTCGGAGTGGGGCGCGTGGTGCTCGACCTGACGGACTGCGGTGGCCCGTGGCGCACGGAGTGGTCGGAATTGGCGCTGGTCGCCGGCGTCACTGACCGGCTTCAGGTCGCCGGCGAACCACCGGCAGATGCCAAGCGCCCCAAGCAGGTGCTCGACGCGGACGCCATGCCGGTACTGCGGCGGCGCTCGATCTTCGGCTTGGGTGGTGTGCCGGACGAGCAGACGCCCGGGCTGCCGGATCACGGCAGCCCACAGCAGCGCCTGCGCACCGTGATCCGCAAGCTCGCAGGCGACCACGGGCAAGCACCCGAACCGCCCGCCGCCGGATGGTCGTCCGGTGCGCTCGACCTCGTCAGCGAAGGCTGCACGGCGTGCCGGGTCTGCGTCCAGAGCTGCCCGACCGATGCCTTGGCTCTGCAAACCGCCGGACGGCGCGCCGGACTCGGTTTCGACCCCAGTCTGTGCATCGGATGTGGCAAATGCGTTGTGGTCTGCGTCCCGAAAGCCCTGAACGAACGTGGTCGCCTCGGCCCGCCCGCTCTGCTTGGTGAGCCGGTCCTGCTCGAACTGTTCGAGGTGCGGGCCTGTTCCCGCTGTCTGACGCCGTTTCGCGGAACCGGTGAGCACTGCCCGGTCTGCACCTATCGGGTGCAAAACCCCTTCGGCTCCACCATGCCGCCCGGCTGGGGGCCGTCGACCTGAGCCATCCCCCCGGCGTGCCCCGGCTTCCGAAGATCCTGTAGGGTGCTCGGAATCCGAGTGCAACTGAACGGAGCTCGACATGGGAGTCGGTTTCCTGGAGCAGGACTTGAGGCGTCGGTCCTTCCTGAAGTGGTCGTCCGCAGTGGCTGGCAGCGGCGCCTTGGTCGGTGTCGGGCTGAGTCTCACCGAGATGCCCGGTGTCGGCCCGCAGCAGGCGGCGGCCGCCGGCGACGGCATGGCAGATGCCGACCGGACGGTCTGGAGCGCGTGCGTGGTGAACTGCGGTTCACGCTGCCCCATCCGCCTCCAGATCAAGGACGGCACGGTTGAGCGGGTGCTACCCGACAACACCGGTGACGACAGTTTGTTCAATCGTCAGATCCGGGCCTGCGTGCGCGGCCGCAACATGCGCCAACGCATCTACAACCCCGACCGCATCAAGACTCCGCTGAAGCGGCGCGACGGCACCGAGCGCGGCGCCGGGCAGTGGGACGAGATCAGTTGGGACGAGGCCTTCGACCTGTTCGCAGAGAAGCTGAAGTACACCATCGACACCTACGGCAACGAGGCGGTCTTCAAGGTCTACGGTTCCGGTGTCTGGAACGCGCATCTGGGTACCTCCGGTGGCTGGGCCCGGCTGTTCAACCTGCTGGGCGGCTACCTGGGTTACTACAGCAACTACTCGTACTCACAGATCGGCACCATCACTCGGTTCCACTACGGCAACCCGGACGAGCAGATCTCCAACTCCTTCGAGGACTCCATCCAGCACGGCCGCATGCTCGTGCTCTGGGGCAACAACCCGCAGGAAACCCGGATGTCGGGTGGTGGTCTGGTGTTCACCTCGCTCGAGGCCGCCAAGACCGCTGGCCTCAAGATCGTGGTGGTCGACCCGCGCCATTCCGACTCGGTCTCGTTGCTCGCCGACGAATGGATTGCGCCCCGTCCGGGAACCGACGCGGCGCTGGTCGCCGGGTTGGTGCATCATCTGGTCGCCAACAACCTGCACGACCAGGAGTTCCTGGACAAGTACTGCATCGGTTTCGACGAGGAACACATGCCCCCGGGGGCGCCCGCGAACGCGTCCTACCGCAGCTACCTGGAAGGCAAGGGCCCGGACGGCATCGAGAAGACCCCGGAGTGGGCGTCGCGGATCACCGGGGTCCCCACCGAGGTGATCAAGAACTTCGCGTTCGAACTGGCCACTACCAAGCCGGTCAACATCGCCCAAGGCTGGGGACCGCAGCGCCACGCCAACGGCGAGAACCAGGCCCGTGCGATCTACCTGCTGTCCAACGTGCTCGGCCAGGTCGGCATCCCGGGCGGCGGCACCGGCGGCCGGGAAGGCTATTACTGGCCGCTGACGCAATGGTTCCCGGATGGCGAGAACAAGGTACCGGTGTCCATCTCGAACTTCGGCTGGACCGACGCCATCGACCACGGCCCCGAGATGACCGCCACCAAGGACGGCATCCGTGGTGCCGACCGGCTGAACGTCGGCATCAAGTTCATGCTGGAGTACGGCGGCAACATGTTCGCCAGTCAGCACGCCGAGAACCTGTTGACCCGCGAGATCCTGCGGGATCAGTCCAAGTGCGAGTTCATCTGCGTGGTCGACAACCAGTTCACCGGCTCGGCGGAGCTGGCCGACTTGGTTCTGCCCGACACCACCACCGCCGAGCGCTGGGATCTCGCGCCCAGCGAGTACACCGGCGACATGGCATACCTGATCATGTGCGAGAAGGCCATCGAGCCGCTCCATGACTCGCGTCCGGCCTACGAGATGGTCACCGAGATCTCGAAGCGCTTCGGGGTGCAGCAGGAGTTCACCGAGGGCCGTGACCTCGAGGGATGGGCTCGGTACCTGCACGAGGAGCTCAACCGCAAGGCGGTGCCAGGTATGCCGTCGTTCGACGACATGTTGTCGCTGGGCGTCTATCGCTACGCGAACCCTGAGGGCACGACGGTCGCACTCAAGAGCTTTCGGGACGATCCGGTCGCAAACCCGCTGGCCACGCCGTCGGGCAAGATCGAGATCTTCTCGGCGGAGCTCTACGAGATGTCACTGACCTGGGAGTTCCCCGGCGGCGACAAGGGTGACCGGGTGAGCGCGCTGCCCGAGTACATCGCCACCTGGGAGGGCGCGGAGGAGGCTCGCGAGCCTGACGCCAAGTACCCGATCCAGCTGATCGGCCACCACTACAAGGCGCGCACCCACTCGACCTACGGAAACCTCACCAATCTGCAAGAGGCGCACCCACAGCTGGTCTGGGTGAACCAGTTTGACGCCGCCGACCGTGGCATCGCCGACGGCGACATCGTCGAGCTGTTCAACGATCGGGGACGCGTCCAGATCAGGGCAAAGGTGACCCCCAGGATCATGCCGGGTGTCGCCAGCCTGCCGCAGGGCGCCTGGATGAAGGTGGACGCCCAAGGCGTCGACCATGGGGGTTCGGTCAATGTGCTCTCGCGACTGCACCCCGCCCCCGTCTCCAAGGGCAACTGCCAGCACACCAGCCTCGTCCAGATCAAGAAGGTGTGACCGCCATGTACGGCTTCTACTTCGACCAAACCTTGTGCAACGGCTGCAAGGCATGCCAGATCGCCTGCAAGGACAAGCACAACAATCCGCTCGGCGTGAACTGGCGGCGGGTCGTCGAGTACAGCGGTGGTTCGTGGCAGGTGGAAGGTGACACCGCTCGTCCCAGCGTTTTCAGCTACTACACCTCGATGGCCTGCAACCACTGCGAGAATCCGATCTGCGTCACGGTCTGCCCGACGACGGCCATGACCCAGCGCGCGGACGGCACCGTCTACGTCGACGACAGCAAGTGCGTCGGCTGCCGCTACTGCGAGTGGGCATGCCCCTACAGCGCCCCGCAGTTCAACGCGGAGACGGGCCACATGACCAAGTGCGACCTGTGCTTCGACTATCGCGAGTCCGGCCAGGCTCCGGCGTGTGTGGACGCCTGTCCGGCGCGCGCCCTGGATTGGGGCCCGATCGACGAGCTACGCGCAAAGTACGGTGACCAGAACGCCTTCGAGCCGCTCCCGGACCCCTCGACAACGCGGCCGAACCTGGTCATCAAACCCCACCGCGATGCCCAACCCATCGGCCATGGCAGCGGGTTCATCGCCAACCGCCAGGAGATCTGACCATGAACGTCGCTGAGCTGCCCATGATCTTGTTCACGGTGATCGCCCAGATGTGCGTGGGCGCCTTCCTGGTGCTGGGCGTCGTCCAGACACTCGGGTCGTTGCGCTTCTCCGCCAAGGCCATCGACCAGGTCGCCGACCCGGCGTTGCTGGCGATCGGGCCCGCGATGGTTTTCGGGTTGGCCGTGTCGATGTTCCACATGCACGACGTCACCAACACCTTCAACGTGATCCGGCACGCCGGATCGTCCTGGTTGTCCCGAGAGATCCTCTTCGGCACCGGCTTCGCGGCGCTGGGCTTCCTGTTCGCAGTGGTGCAGCTGCTCAAGTGGGGACGCCCTCGGCTGCGGCAGGCGCTCGCGGTCCTGACGGCACTGGTGGGGGTGGGGCTGGTCTACTCCATGTCGATGATCTACTACTCGCTGGTCACCGTCCCTGCCTGGCACTCCTGGTTCGTGCCGCTGCAGTTCTTCGCGACCACGGTCATTCTCGGGTCACTGGCGATCGGGACGGCCTTCGTGATCACCACATCGGTGCAGGCCCGGCAGGTCGCCCGGGGTGTCACCGCGTCTGCCGCCGATTCCGGTCGAAGAGTCTCGCTCCGCCAGCGGTTCACCACGCCGGCCGACCCGGCGGTGCGTGATGAGGTGGAGGCTCTGCTGGCTGTCTCGGTGCGCGGCATCGTGGTCACCGCGTTCGTTGCTTCGGCTGCGTTGTTGGTGGCGATCCCGCTGTATCTGAGCGGGTTGACCGCAATCGGCGGGGTGGCTCTGCAGTCGGTCGAGGTCTACTCCGGCGCGCTCTTCGTCGCCCGGTTGGGGCTCCTCGCACTCGGGGCCGGCCTGCTGGCTGTGTTCACCTACTTCATCGCTGCGAAGCCACGCGAGAACCTGGGGCGGCTGGTCGTCGTGTTGACCACTTCCTTGGTGCTCGTCTTCATCGCCGAGGTGCTGGGGCGGGCGCTGTTCTACGAGTCGATGTTCCGCGTGGGCGTCTGATCTGGCTGGTACGTGCGGTCGGTAGGAGCGTTTCGGGCGCAGACCCCGTTCGGTTCCACCGGGCTCCTGGCCGGAAACCACGGAGCTGAGCGGAGCCCGCCTCCCGACGCCATAATCGACGTAGGACCGAGGAGGGTGTCATGGCCGAACCAGACGTCGCAGCGGGTGTCCGCCCGGTGATCACACTGTGGGAGAGCGCTGGCTCGCAGATGGAGGCCATCGGCCGGCGGCTCGCAGAAATCCTGGGCCTGCCATTGCATGGCCAAGCCGTCAGCTCAGCTGACATCGCCCGGGCCTTTGCCGCAGACGACTCTGAGGACGATCAGTTCATCCGGCTGCTGCAGAGTTTCGGTTCGGATTCGGTCGTGCAAGACGTGTTGTCGCAGACCGATCTGGCCAGCCTGCATGACCGGATCGCCGAGAACGCCAGGGCCGTGCAACGGTGGGCCCGCGAGGGTGGGGTGCTGATGGGACGCAACGGCGCCTACGTTCTTCGGGACTGGCCGCAGGCCTTGCACGTCTGGTTGGACGGCCCGGAGCCTGCTCGGGTGAATCGTGCCGCGGAGGCGCTGGATTCGGCGTCCGAGATGGTTGCCGTGCAGTTGAGGTTCGAGGACGAGTTGCGGGTTTCGATGTCGGTTTTCAGCTACGGCTACGACCCGCGCGACTTGGATTACTACGACCTGGTGGTCAACACCTGCCGTCTGGATGTCGAGGAAGCCGCCCAACTGATTGCCGCCGCCGCGCGCACCCGGCACCCCGCCCCGACGCGCGAAGCGCAGTAGTCGGCCGGGGTCACAGGTCGCGGCCGATCAGGTCTAGGGCGGCCAGCACGTCGTCCAGTGGTAGTTGGCCGGGGGCCGACCCGGCGTCGCCGAGGGTGGCGAACGTGGCGCACGAACCGAAGACCTGCCCGGCCAGCCGGCTGACCGCCCCCAACGGACCCATCGACATCGTGATCAGCGGCACCCGCGAGGTATCCGCACACTCGGCGGTCGCGGCCAGCAGCGCTGCCACATCTTGCGGCGACCGGGGCATCACTGCGATCTTCGCGACGTCTGCCCCCATTGAGGCCATCGCGTTCAATCGATCCCTGATCTCCTGGACGCTCGGTGTGCCGACGAAGTCGTGGTTTGACGCGACCACCGGTATCCGGTTGGCCCGCGCGGCCTCGATGCACCGCTTCGCGGCCGGGTTGAGGTACTGGACGTCGACCAGGTCGATGGTGCCGCTGGCGCAGGCGTCCGCGATGAGGTCGCGGTAGCCGTCGCTGGATGGATGCCAGTTGCTGCCCTCGTGCTTGGTTCGTGCGGTGAACAGCAATGGACGCTCGCCCACGATCTCGTGGATCCGCGCAGCCGTCCTGGCCACCTTGGTGTGGTCGTCGCGATACTCGTACCGGTCGACGCGCCACTCCACCATGTCGGCGCGGCTGGCGGCGACCCGCCGGGCCGTCGCGATCAGACCCGGCTCGTGGGCGTCGGTGAGGGGGATGATGACCTTCGGTCGGCCCGGACCGCCCAGCTGGAAGTCGCGTATCTTCAGGACCGGGCGTTGCGAGACCACACTCATGCCGACACGCTAGCGAGACTCAGCGATTTGTGTAACCCCTTGTTGCGTGATCGCTGTTGAAGTCGAGCGCTTTCCGCCGGCCAACGCGGTAGGGGGGCGTGGCTATGCCGCGCCGCGGACGATGAGATCAGCCAACTCCCACGGCTGGTTCGCCTGCCAGTGGGCCGCTTCCTGAGCGGCCCAGGTGTCCCACCACGGGCGGTAGCCATCGCCATCGCGGCCCAGCGCCCGCTCTTGGCGCAGGCCGGCGTCCATCTCGTACCAGATCCGGACGTTGGCCAGCGCAGCGCTGCGGTGGCTGATCGCCCCGCAGCCCTCAACGATGATCGGCAGCTGTGGGTCGAGTCCACGCCAGCCGGAGGGCTGGTCGCGCGCCCAGTCCCAGCCGGGATAGCCGGGCGAGGCGGGACGTAGAATCGACTGCCAGACCAGCTCGGACGCCGCCGCCAGCCCATGCCAGCCGGGGTACACATCGTCCAGGCTGACCAGCTGTGTCGTCCCGAGTCGTGCTTCGAGGTCGCGGTGCAGCCGGCGGGCAAGGGTGGTCTTGCCGGCACCCGACCCGCCGTCCAGCAGGACGACCAGCCGGCGTCCCCGCGCGGCTTGCACAACCTCGTCGACCAACGTCGGCCAGGCGCCCGGTAGTTGGAGCTCGCGCGTCACGTCGCGTCCCAAAGCACCAGCCAGAAGGTGCCGGCCCACAGCGCCAACCCGATCGACAGTGCACCCGCCGCGAGGGCCACCAGCAGCCCGACCAGGTCTGCGCGTCCCAGCTGGGACGGCCGCGCCCAACTGCGTTGCCGCTGCGAACCGAAGCCACGAGCCTCCATGGCGGTGGCGAGTTTGGTGCCGCGCCGGATGGCGAAGACAAGCAGCGCGAACGCCATGGTGAAGAAGCGTCGCAGCCTCCCGGTGTCACCGATGCCGCGGGCGCGGCGGGCGAGCGCCATAGTGCGCCAGTCTTCGGCGAACAACCCAACCATCCGGACGCCGGCGAGGGTCCCCAGCACGAACCGAGCCGGCAGCCGCAAGATCTGCGCCAGTCCGTCGGCCATCCGCGTTGGATCGGCGCCACCGATCAGGATCACCGCTGCGCTGCCCAGAACCAGGATGCGAAGGAAGACGGCCACCGCCAGCAGCAGCGACCGGTCACTGACCGTGATCAGCCACCACTGGAAGTGGATCTCGCCGCCGGGCCGGCCGTACAGCGCCATGCTGAGCGCCCCGATCGGGGCGACCAGCAGCAGCGGCGCCGTGCGGCGGATCAGCCGGGCAACCGGTACCCCGCAGGCGACGAAGACGCCGAACTGGCAGCAAAGCATCGTCAGCGCGCTCACCCAGTCGAGAGTGATCAGGATCGGCAGTGACGCCAGCACCGCCAACCCGAGCCGGGTCACCGGATTCATCCGGTCCAGCAGGGTGGGGGCGGCGGCTGCCTGGGCGGTGCCGGTCTGGACTGCGGTCATGGCGCTGCCGTCAATGCCAGGCGGTTCTCGGCCAGCACTTCAAGGTAGGCGGGGTCGTGGGTCACCGAGATGATCGTGCGGCCCTCGGCCAGGATCTGCAAGACCAACTGCACCAGGTCGGTCCACGTGTTTCGGTCTTGGCCGAAGGTGGGTTCGTCCAGCACGATCAGCGCCGGGCTGGTGGCCAGCACCGTGCCCACGCTGAGCCGTCGCTGCTCGCCGCCGGAAAGGGTGAACGGGTTGGCGGTGGCAAGGCCGGTCAAGTGCAGTATCTCGAGCAGTTCGCTCACCCGCCGGTCGATCCGGGGTTGCGGCCAGTCGAGCGCGCGCAGGCCGACGGCCAACTCCTCCCTTACCCGGCGTTCCACGAACTGGTGTTCGGGTTGCTGAAAGACCGTGCCGATCCGGGTGAGCAGGTGGCGGCTCGTCCAGGTGTGCGGGTCGGCCGGATCGAGGGTGCGGGAACTGCGCCGACCGCGTTGCCGTGGCTCCGGTTGCAGCCCGGTGGCGGTCCGGACGCGGCCGGCCAGCGGACGCAACAGTCCGGCCAAGGTCAGGGCCAAGGTCGACTTGCCGGCTCCATTGGGTCCGGTGATCACCGTGGACAACCCCTCGGGAATGGTGACCGTCAGATTGCGGCCCACCGGCTGGGACGCCTGGTAGCCGGTGGTCAGGTCTTCGGTCCACACCAAGGGCTGGCCGCTGGGACGCACCGGTCGGGGGCTGAGCGAATGCGGAACCCCCGGTACCCAGACCCCGGCTGCCAGCAGTTCAGCGGTTTGCTCGGCGAGCACCTGCGCCACCGGCCCGTCGGCGAGCAGCCCCTCGGAGCCCAACACGATGATCCGGTCGACCAGGTCGGCCCAGACGTCGACGCGGTGCTCCACCACCAGCAGGGTCGTCGTCCGGTCGGCAACCACCCGGCCGATGGCGTCGCGCACCTCCACGATGCCGGCGGGGTCGAGGTTCGCGGTCGGCTCATCCAGGCAGAGGATGCCCGGTCCAGCGGAGTCGGCGGTAGACCCCTGCATCGCCAGCGCGGCGGCGATCGCCAGCCGCTGCTTCTGGCCGCCGGACAATGCGCCGGTCGGTTGGTCCATCGGCACCCGCAGCCCGACGGCGTCCAGCGCCCGGTGCACTCGCGGCCAGATCTCCTGGCGCGGCAGCCCCATGTTCTCGCAGCCGAACGCCACGTCGTCGCCGACCTTCGCCAGCACCACCTGCGATTCGGGATCTTGCATCACCAGCCCGACCCGGCCGCGGACGCGGGTGGGGTGTTTGCCGTCGATGAGCAGACGGCCCTCCTCGGTGCCTTCATCTGCGCTGCCCAGCACCCCAGTCAGTGCGGCAAGCACGGTCGATTTGCCGGCGCCGCTCGCGCCCAGCAGCAGCACCCGCTCGCCGTCCTCAATGGTGAAGTCGACCCCGCGAACCGCCCAGTCCGGACGGCCCGCGTAGCGCCAACCCCACCCGCTGGCCGTGATCACGGTGGTTGGCTCAGTTGCCGGCGTCGCGTCCGGACGCGAACCGGTCCAACACCCCGGTGCCCGCCAGCGCCTTGCTGAGCAGATGGGCGACGCCGCCGGCCAGCACGATGCCGGAAATCACCGTGCTGGTCAGGTAGATGGCCAGGAAGGTCGGGCCCTTGGCGAGATTGCCGGACGTGAACAGTTCGAGCGTCCAAGCGCCCAGGCCGGCCCCGGCGCCTGCGAGCAAGGCCACCGGCAGCTTGAAGTTGCGGTAGGCGAACAGAGCGAAGACCAACTCCGCCCCCAGCCCCTGCGCCAGACCCGAATACAGCGTGGTGATGCCCCAGACGTTGCCGAGCAGTGCCGACACGATCGCCCCGATCAGCTCGACCAGGATCGCCGCCCCCGGCTTGCGGATGATCAACATGCCCAGTGGCCCGCCCAGGAACCAGATGCCGGCGGCGATGCCGCCCAGACCCGGGGTGAGGGCGTCCATGGTGGTGAACCAGGCGTAGCCGATGCTGTTCCAGGCGAAGAAGATCAGCCCGCAGGCGACGCCGAGCACGGCTGCCACCACGATGTCGACCACCCGCCAGCTGTGGCGGCTCGCCCGTGCCGGGGCGGTCTGGTCGTCCAGCAGCTGGTTGTTGGTCAGATTGCTTGTCATGCGCCCTCCATTGGTAAGGGGCACGGGTTGGGGCCGACCCTCGGCCCGGAAGAGTGTCTTCCTGCGCTGGCATGATCCAGATCAGGTTTGACGGTCGAGGGCTGCGAGCCCTCCTCTCAGCCCGGCGCACCGGACTCCCGTGTTGTGCACCTGATTCTAGCCTTTGCTCAGGCTCGGACATACTGGAGACCATGAGTGCGGAAGTGGAGCTGACCAAGCCGCGCGACGGACTGCAACGCTTCCTCCTCGTCTGGGGTCGGGTCGGCATCACCGCGATCGTGCTGCTCCTCCAGATCTTCGTCTTGGTCGCCATCCTGCTGTGGGGTAGAGAGGCGGCGCCCTGGCTGGGTACCGCGTCCCTGCTGCTGAGCCTGGGGGTGCTGGTCTTCATCCTGAACTCGAAGATGCAAATCGACTACAAGCTGGCGTGGACCGTCCCGATCCTGGTGGCACCGCTATTCACTGGCGCCTTCTACCTGCTCTTCGGCTCTCGGACGGGCACCCGCCGGCAGGTGATCCGCTATGCGGTGATACAGCAGATCGCCCAGACCGATCAACTGTCCGCTCCCGGCGCGCTGCGCGTGCGGGCCGGACACCACGAACAGGACATCAAGCATCTCGAAACCGGGGACTCTGCTCCGCTGCCGGTGCTGAGCATCCCGGCCGACGCCGCCCGTCAGATTCAATATCTGGAGTCCGCCGGCCCCTTCGTGGCCTACCGCGACACCGAAACGACCTACTACCCGTTGGGTGAGGACGCCTTCGTCGCAATGCTCGAGGCCATTGAGGACGCGAAACGCTGGGTCGGGTTGGAGTATTTCATCGTCTCGGACGGCAAGATGTGGCGGCAGTTGTTCGAGGTACTGGCCCGCAAGGCCGCCGAGGGCGTCGACGTCTGGTTCATGTACGACGACCTCGGCTCCATCTGGAACCTGCCTCCCCGGTTCACCAGAGACCTGACCCGAGCGGGTATTCGTGTCAAGCCGGTCAACAAGTTGGGCCCGGGCCTCACGCTGCGCTACAACAACCGGGACCACCGCAAACTGCTGGTCGTCGACGGCTTGGTGGGGTTCACCGGCGGGATCAACATCGCCGACGAGTACATCAACCAGATCGAGCAGTACGGGCACTGGAAGGACACCACGATCCGGTTACGCGGGCCGGGGGCGTGGGGGATGGCGGCGCTCTACTTCACGATGTGGCGGATGGTCACCGGCGAACAGACCGACCTGGTGGCTTTGCATCCCACCGAGGAGCAGGTGGCCGCACAACCGTGGGGGAAGGGGCTGGTCGTCAACTACGACGACAGCCCGTTCGACGACCACTCGACTGGCTGGGACGCCTATCGCAACATGATGACCAGGGCCCATGACCGAATCGACCTGATGACGCCCTACCTGATCCCCACCAGCGAGATGACCAGTGTGCTCACCTCGCTCGCGCAGTCTGGTCTGCGGGTCAGGATCATCACACCCGGTATCCCCGACAAGCGATTCGTCTATGAGGTGACGCGATCGAATTACCGACCACTGGTCGAGGCTGGGGTTGAGGTCTACGAATACACCCCCGGCTTCATGCATGCGAAGCAAATGGTGGTGGACGACGAGGTCGCCATCATCGGCACCATCAACTTCGACTTCCGCAGCTTCTACCTGCACCAGGAGAACGCCGTGTGGATGTACCGCACCCCCGCGATCGCCGACATGTCAACCGATTTCGAACAGACCGTGGCGAAATCCCGCCGGATCACCTTGGCTGATGTCCGTGCCACGCCCTGGTGGCGGCGGGCGCTGTGGACGCTTCTCCGCACCTTCTCGCCGCTGATGTGACGCGGCCCGTGTCCGGCCCGGCGCCGAACTGGGAGGATGATCGCATGACCACTGACGCTGCTGCCTCCGCACAGCTGACCGCCGTATCGGGACTGGCCACACTCGCCTGGTACGCGATGCCCTACCTGATCGGCTCCCGCGCGTTGCGCGGCGTCCTCAAGGCCGGCCTGCTGGGCGGTTGGTGGGCGGGCTTGGCGGCAGGGACCGTCGCCGTCGCGCTGCGCGAAGGAGCCCCGGGCAGCTAGCTCGCCAGCAATGGCATCGAGCCGTATCCCGGTTCGGTGCACCTGGTCGAGGTCTTGGCTGCCCGGGAGTTCCCGGAGCAGGGCGAGCCGGTGCGGTTCCGCGTGGCGCCCCGCTCGCCGTCATCCGACCTTTTACCATGGCGCCATGAAGGGGTGGCGCGACCCGGTGGGCCCAGAACCCGCCCAGACCTACTGGATTCGACGCGGGGTCGTCGGGGCGTTGATCATCGCCTTGATTGTGATGGTCATGTGGTTGGCCACCCGGACGGGTGGCGATGGCGGTACGGCGACTTCGGGGCCTGCCAGCAGCGGCACGCCTGCGTCCATCCACTCCGCCGAACCATCGCCTGAGCTGAGCGCCGAAGCGTCGCCATCGGCCAGTGCGGCCCCGTCGGCTACCGCGAGCCCCACCGCGTCGCCGGGGCCCGAAGCCAGCCCCACCCCGACCGAGGCCCCCACCCCCGTTGCCTGCCAGCCCAAGCAGCTAACCCTGCGTATCGCGGGTCCGGACGCAGTGACCGGGCCAGACCCGGTGGCCTTCAATGTGACCGTTTCGACCAGTCAGGCCGCCTGCGTCCTCGACCTGGCCAGCGCGCAGGCCGAAGTCGTGATCACCTCGGGCAGCGACCGGATCTGGGCGAGCAGTTCCTGCCCCGCCTGGCAATTGGCCGGGACGTTCGAGATGAAGCAGGGTGCGGAGGTCAGCTATGAGGTCGGCTGGCCGGTAGGCCGCGCAAATGGTTGTGAACTGTCGGGGACGACGCTGGGCGCCGGTACCTATGTGGCCACCGCCAGCATCGGGACGGCCAGCGCCCGGCACGTCATGACGTTGCGGCCCTGACCTGCCTCAGTGCCCCGCCTTCTCGGTGAGCCGGGCCAAGCCATCCCGGATGGCCCGGGCCCGCGCCACGCTGACCTCCGGCACGCCCGCCAATTGCGAACTCGAAGCAGCCAGGACACCTTGCAGTGAACCGAAGTGTTCCAGCAACCTGCCGGCCAGGGAGGTCGTCATGTGCGCAGACTGTGAGACAACCCGGTAGCCCCTGCAGTTGAGGTGCTGGTCGAGGTTGCCGGAAGTGAAGCCGATCGAGGTCGCAACGCTCACCGGGTCGAGCAGGTCGCCCGCGGGCAGATGACGCAGCACATCCAGGCTGAACCGTTCATCACCCTCTGCGCGGTAGTCGAGTTCGATCAGGGTGGCGAGTTGGTCGATACCGTGCGTCAGGTCGTACAACTGCAATTGCAGCAGCCGGCCGTCGACGCCGAGGGCCTCGACGTGGCCTTCAAGTTCTTCGGCGAGCCTGCGCACCATGGCCAGCGGCTGCACCGCTTTGACCAGGTCGTCGATCGTCACCAACGAGTCGATCTCAAGCGAGGACAGCTGCGAGGTGGCCGACTCCAGGCGCTCACGGTAACGGGACAGGGTTGCGACAGCCTGTTCGGCACGGACCAGGATCTGTTCGGAGGACTCGATCGGGTATCGCAGCCCGGCCATGAACAGCGCTATCGACGACATGGCCTGGGATACCGTGACGACCGGCACGTTGGCCTGCAACGCGATGCGGTCAGCGGTGCGGTGTCGGGTTCCGGTCTCGATGGTGGGCAACTGCGCTGAGGGGGTGAAGTGGACGCCGGCGGCGAGGATGGTCGTCAAGTCCTTGTCGACCACGATGCCGCCGTCCATCTTCGCCAACTCGCGCAGCCCGGTGGGGGTGAAGTCGGTGTTCACATTGAAGCCGCCGGTGGAGATCTGGTCGACCACCGGGTTGCTGCCCAGCACGATCAGCGCACCGGTGCGGCCAGCACGGATGCGTTCCAAACCCTCTCGCAGCGGCGTCCCCGGCGCGAGCAGGGCGCGATAACGGCGATAACGCTCCTCGTCGTGTCCGAGGGTCCGCAGCTTGCTCATCATGGTCAGTGTAGGGCGGGCGGCGACTCTCCGCGGCTGCTTGCGTTGCGGCACAACGAGGCCCGGGCGTTCAGTGCGGCGAAGCGGGTTTCTGGTTTCGGTTCAACCCGAGGGCCGCCAGCGCCTCGGCCACGGTCGCCACCTCGACCAGCCTCAATCCGTGCATCTTGGGCATCTTGCTGTTCGGGTCACGGCTGCCGGCCGGCACTATGGCGAGTTCGAACCCCAGCCGGGCTGCCTCTCCGATCCGCCGCTCCAACCCGGGCACCCGTCGCAGGTCGCCGGCCAACCCAACCTCGCCCAGTGCCACGACCCGGCAGAAGTAGTTCTCGTCGGCCGTCGCCGACGCCATCGCGATCGCCAGCGCAAGGTCGGCGGCGGGATCTGCGATCCGGGCACCACCCACCGTCGACACGTAGACGTCCTTGCGGGCCAGAGAGATCTTCGCTTTTCGCTGCAGGACGGCCAGCACCATCGCGACCCGTGAGCTGTCCACACCGTTGGTGACGCGGCGGGCTGGGGCGTCCTGGGCGACCGGGACCACCAGCGACTGCACCTCGGCCAGCATCGGACGGCTGCCCTCCATCGTGACCGTCACGCAGGTGCCCGGGACCGGTTCGGCGTGCTGGGAGGTGAACAGTCCGGACGGATCGGGCACCTCGACGATGCCGCGCGCGGCCATTTCGAAGCAGCCGACCTCGTCCGCGGGCCCGAACCGGTTCTTGGTGGCCCGCACCATCCGAAAGCCGGAGTGCCGGTCGCCTTCGAAGGAGAGCACCACGTCGACGAGGTGCTCCAGCAGCCGGGGGCCGGCGATCGAGCCGTCCTTGGTGACGTGGCCCACGATCACCACTGCCATGCCCCGCCGCTTCGCGACCCGCACCAGCGCCGCAGTGACCTCGCGGACCTGGCTGACCCCACCCGTCGAGCCGTCGGCTTCGGCGGTGCCGATGGTTTGGACCGAGTCGACCACCAGCAGGCTCGGGTTGGTCTGTTCGATGTGGCCCAGTACCGTGCCCAAGTCGGTCTCGGCGGCCAGGTAGAGCTGGTCGGCCACCGCTCCGGTGCGTTCCGCCCGGAGCCGAACCTGCGCGGCGGACTCCTCACCCGAGACATAGAGGGTGGTCTGGTCGGCTCGCGCCCAGTGGGCGGCCACCTCCAACAGCAGCGTCGACTTGCCCACTCCCGGCTCGCCTGCGAGCAAGACCACGGCACCCGGAACCAGTCCACCACCGAGGACACGATCCAATTCCCCGATGCCGGTCAGCGTCCGATTCGCGCTCTGCAGGTCGACCTTGCCGATCGGCACCGCCCTTTGAGCGGGCACCGAGGCATTGATCAGCTGCAGCTTCGGGGCGCCTCGCTCAGCGACGCTGCCCCAGGTCTGGCACTGTCCACAGCGCCCGACCCAGCGCACCGTCGTCCAACCGCACTCGGTGCACTGGTACGCGTCGGTCTTGGTGGCCACGGTCAAACGATAGAGGGGGCCACCGACACTCAGATTCGGACCAGGCCGCGTCCGGGGACGTCGAAGACCACGGCGGAGACCCCGGGGTGACCATGCGGGCTGGTGAACTCGATGCGGACGCCGTCGAAGACAGCTGCGATGGGGCTGCCGACCCACTCTTCGACACGCTCCCGCGAACCTGCGATCTCCAAGGTTGACAGCCGTACATCACCGGCCAAGGCGGAGGGCAGCACGTCGGCGGGCGACTCCCACTTGAGGAAGTAGGGCAGTTGCGGGTCGGTCATCAGGCCCTTGACGCCGATCTGTTCCCATTCCAGGCGGCGACCGTCGGGGAACTGGCGGGAGCCGGGCACTGCGGCACGTCCCAATCGCTGTTCGTAGGGGGCGAGGTCGGCCACCGAGATCACCCAGCCCAACCAGCCGCCCCCGAGCTCTTGGCGCGCCCGCACCGCCTGCCCGTAGACAGCCTTGTCTGCGGCGGGATGGTCGAGCACCTCGACGACCTCGAGGTAGCGTCCCTCGGCCAGCGGCAGAATGTTGTTCCTGGTTCCGAAACGCGGATGGAATCCGCCGTCCTTGAACTGGCGGCCCAACGCCTCGCTCAGCTCGGCGACAGTGCTCTGCAGTCCGTGCGGGCCGGCCACGAAGGTCAAGTGATCCAGATGCATGGGGTCATTGTGTCAAGGGTCACCCCAGAACGCGAAACCGGGTCACCCGCGGCGGCGGCGGCGACGCAGCGTTGCCAGTACGGTGGGCTTGTGCAGTCCTCCCGGCCCTTCGATCCTGCCCGTGCAGAGCCCGGGCAGGGCCGCACGCCGACAAACCGGAGGCTGCCGTTGGTGGGGTTGGGCAGCTCGACTGTGTACCCGGGAACCACCGCCGACGCTTTCGAACTGGCAGCCTCGGTCGGCTATGACGGTGTCGAGTTGATGGTCGGGATCGATCCACCCAGCACCGACATCGACTACGTCCGCAAGCTGGTCGACTACCACCAGGTGCCGGTGCTGAGCGTGCACTCGCCCTGCTTGGTGATCACCCAGAACGTCTGGGGCACCGACCCTTGGGAGAAGCTGCGCCGGTCCTGCCAGGCGGCCACCGATCTTGGCGCCGAGGTGGTGGTCGTGCATCCGCCCTTCATCTGGCAACGCGAGTACGCACGCAACTTCGTGGCCGGCATCCGTGGGCTAAGTCGCCAGACCGGCATCACGCTGGCGGTCGAGAACATGTACCCGTGGCGGGCACCCGGGGCGACCGTGTTCGGTTATGTGCCCGACTGGGACCCGACCCACCAGGACTACGACGCGCTGACGCTCGACCTGTCGCATGCCGCCACCGCCCAGGTCCGGTCGCTGGACTACGTGGACGCCTGGGGTGGGCGGCTGCGCCACGTGCACCTGACCGACGGGCTCGGCTCCGGCAGGGACGAACACCTCTTCCCGGGGCAGGGCAATCAGGACGCCTGGCAGATCGTCGAACGGCTCGCGACGGGGCGTTTCGGCGGTCACATCATCCACGAGATCAACACCCGCCGGGCCGTCGACCACGAGGAACGCGAACAACAACTCGCCGAAGCTTTGAACCAGACCAGACAACACCTGCAACAAGGCAGGACGCAGGCCCATCGGGAGGCACTGCCGTGAGTGAGCTATTGATGCGCTGGGCGGGACGCGACCAGGTGCGCCGGGCCGCCGTGTCGTCCCCGGCCGCCCGTGAGTTGGTGGCCCGGTATGTGGCGGGGGAGCACCTGGACGATCTGGTGCCGGTCCTGCACTCCTTGGTCGACAAGGGGCTACTGGTCAGCGTCGAGTATCTGGGTAGACCGGTGACAACGCTCGGCGACGCCGAGGCCAATCAGACCGGGTATCTGGAACTGGTCGTGAGGCTGACCGCTGAAGGGCTCGCCAAGGGTGCCGAGATCTCGGTTCGTCTCGGCTTGCTGGGCCAGGAGTTGGGGATGCACGGCGAGGAGTTCGCGCTGCAGGCGGCGCGCCGCATCACCCGGATGGCCAACAACGCCGGCGCGTTGGTGACCCTTGACATGTCCGGGTCGGAGTCCGTGGACTTGACGCTGGACACCTGGGTGCAGCTCAACCAAGACCTGCCGAGCATCGGTGCCACCGTGCAGGCTGCGCTGCACCGAACCGAGCGTGATCTGGCGAATCTGGCGATGCCGGGTGGGCGGATCAGGTTGTGCAAAGGGGCCTTCCGCGAGCCGCGCACCGTGGCGTTCCGCAACCGGCACGAGGTCGATCTGGCCTTCGTGCGGGGCCTGCGAATCTTGATGAAGAGCCAGGCGGTCCCGTTGGTGGCCACCCATGACCCGCGACTGATCGCCATCGCCGAGGAGTTGGTCCGGCGGAGCGGACGCGCGCCGGACAGCTACGAGTTCCAGATGCTGTACGGGGTTCGTCCACTGGAACTGCGTCGACTGGTCGATATCGGCCATGTCGCGCGCTCCTATGTGCCGTACGGCCCGGGATGGTACGAGTACTACCTGCGTGGGTTCGTGGAGCGTCCCGACAACCTGGCGTTGTTCATGCGCTCGCTGCTGGGGAAACGATAGGTGCCGGCGACGGCGGTCCGGGGCCGCCCGCACCTGGTCGCCGAGACGGTGATCGTCCTCGGCTTGTCGCTCGGACGTTCCGCGGTCTACTCGATCCTCAACATCATCAACCGACTCACCTTGCCCGACCTGCCGCTGGCCGAACAGACCTCGACGATGAACTCGTCGGTCACCCCGGATCGTCCTTGGCTCGACCTTGCCTACCAGTTGGCCAACAACCTCTTCCCCTTCTTCCATCCCATGCTGGCGCTGTATCTGCTGTGGCGGATCTGGCCGCCCCCCGACGCGCCGTGGCGCGCCATCGGTCTGGACGGCCGGCGCGTCGGACGTGACGTCGCGTGGGGGGTCGGCATCGCCGCGGTCATCCTCGGCCCGGCGTTGGGCGGCTACCTGCTGGCCCGCCAGATCGGGATCAACACCACGATCGTGATGGCCGATCTGACGCAGGCCTGGTGGACGGTTCCGATGTACGTGCTGGCCGCGTTCATGAATGGCTGCCTCGAAGAGGTCGTCATGATCGGCTACCTGTTCACCAGGTGGCGTCAGGCAGGCTGGCGTCCAGTGCCGATCGTCGTGGTCAGCGCCTTGATCCGGGGCACCTACCACCTCTACCAGGGCTTCGGGGGCTTCTTGTCGAACCTCGTCTTCGGGCTGCTGCTCGGCTGGCTGTACACCCGGACGAAACGACTGTGGCCACTGGTGATCGCGCATGCCCTGATCGACGTGGCCGCCTTCGTCGGCTATTCGTTGCTCGCGGGTGTCGTCGACTGGCTCTAGGAGACTGCTGAACAATCCGCCGCGCACCGGTCGG
>CALMKG010000039.1 GCA_937867175.1 uncultured Propionibacterium sp.
GGGCCGACGAACATCAGCCGTCCGGCAGCGGCCGCCTCAACGAAGATGGCGTTGTAGGCGCCGCCCACAGTGGCCAGCGGATGGCTGTTGGGCACCATGGCCGGGTGCACCCGGACGCTGATGCGTCCGTCCTCAAGCAGGTTGGCCACGGCGAGCAGCTTGATCACGCAATCCAGGTCTTTGGCCGCGCGGATGTCGTCGGGAACGATATGGGTGATGCCCTCGCGGTGCACCGAGTCGCCGCGCACCTTGGTGTGGAAGGCGATGCTGGCCAGCAGAGCTGCCTTGGCGGCGGCGTCATAACCCTCGACGTCGGCGGTCGGGTCGGCCTCTGCGTAGCCCAGGTCCTTGGCTTGAACCAGCGCGGTCTGGTAGTCGAGTCCCTCGGTGGTCATCTTGTCGAGGATGTAGTTGGTGGTGCCGTTCACGATGCCCATCACGACCTGGATGGCGTCGCCGACCAAGGATTCACGCAGGGGCCGGATGATCGGGATCGCGCCCGCGACTGCGGCCTCGTAGTAGAGGTCGACGCCCGCGCGCTCGGCCGCGGGGAAGATGGTCTCACCCTCGCTGGCCAGCAGCGCCTTGTTGGCGGTCACGACCGAAGCGCCATGCTCGAAAGCCGCCCGGATCAACCGGCCGGCATCGGCCACCCCACCGATCAGTTCGATCACGATGTCGACGTCGTCACGCGCGACCAGGGCGTCCGCATCTGTGGTCAACAACGGCCTCAGCATCTCGGGGCGCGGTCGATCAAGGTTGCGAACCGCGATACCCACCAGTTCGAGTGGCCGGCCGATGCGCGCGGTCAGGTCGTCCCCTTGTTCGAGGATCAAACGGGCCACTTGCGTGCCCACGACCCCGCAGCCCAGCAGGGCCACCTTGAGCGGTTCATTCATCGTCTGCGTCATTTCCATCCTCACTCCCCCACGTCCAGCGCCAGCAAGTCGTCAAGTGTCTCGCGTCGCAGCAAGGTGGTTAGTTGCCCTTCATATACCGCGACCACTGGCGGGCGCGGCGTGTGGTTGTAGTTGCTCGCCATCGCGCGGCTGTAGGCGCCCGCCCCGGGCACCGCGATCAGATCGCCGGGGTGGATGTCGGCCGGTAGGAAGACATCGT
The DNA here is from genome assembly GCA_937867175.1 of uncultured Propionibacterium sp. GTDB lineage: Bacteria > Actinomycetota > Actinomycetes > Propionibacteriales > Propionibacteriaceae > Brooklawnia. Next base: position 1,120 of record CALMKG010000039.1, read on the forward strand.
GCACCAAGATGTCGCCGCCCTCGCAGTGTCTGCCGACAACGCGGCAAAGCACGGGGTCGGCGTCCGAGAGGCGGTTGGCCAGGTTGGCGGAGTACTGCGCCGCGTAGAGGGCGGGACGGATGTTGTCGCTCATGCCACCGTCCACGCTGACATAGACGCGCTGGCTACCGTCCTCAAGGTCGACCGGTTTGACGGTGCCCACCGTGTAGACGGCCATCGCGCTGGGACCGACGATCGCGCGGCCGGGTTCGATCGAGACCCGCGGCAGCTCCATTTGATGGGCGCGCGACTCGAATGTCACAATTTCGCGCAGGCTGCGGGACAGCTCATCCACCGTTGCTGGCGAGTCCGCGCCCGTGTAGGCGATGCCGAAACCACCGCCAAGGTTCAGCTCCGGCAACTGGACGCCGGTGGCCGCCGCGAACTGGGCCAGCAGCCTCATGCTGCGCCGAGCGGCCACCTCAAAGCCGCCGGTGTCGAAGATCTGCGAGCCGATGTGGCTGTGCAGTCCGAGAAGGGTCATCGCCGGGCTGTAGTGGCAGCGCACCATGGCGACCATCGCCTGGTTGTTGGTGATCGAGAAGCCGAACTTCTGGTCTTCGTGAGCCGTGGCGATGTACTGGTGGGTGTGGGCCTCGACGCCCGGCGTCACCCGCACCATGACACGAGCGTGCCAACCGTTCGCCTGACATAACTGCTCAATGCGCTCAATCTCGTCGAGTGAGTCGACAATGATGCGGCCCACCCCGGCCTTCAGTCCGGCCGCCAATTCGTCCGTGCTCTTGTTGTTGCCGTGCATGCCGATCCGGGCCGGGTCGAAGCCAGCCTGCAGCGCGGTGAATAGTTCGCCGCCCGAGCAGACGTCAAGGCACAGGCCCTCCTCGGCGACCCAGCGGGTGATCGTCCTGGTCAAGAAGGCCTTGCCTGCGTAGTAGACGTCCCAACCATTGAAGGCGGACGCGAAGCCCCGGGCGCGCCGCCGGAAGTCGGCCTCGTCCAACAAGTAGAGGGGTGAGCCCAGTTCCCGGACGGCGTCATTGACCTGGACGCCACCCACGGAGATCACACCGTGCTCGCTGCGAATGGTCGTGTCGCTCCACAGGTCGGTATCAAGCGCGTTGGGGTCTTCGGGACGCTCCAGCCACTGCGGGCTGGGTGCTGAGACGTCGGCGTGGATCGCCCCGGCAACGTGCATGTGGGTCACGGTGAGCCATTCTCCCAGACGGGGCAATGCCGGGCCAATCGGTGCCGAGGATTGGAAGGCCGATGGCTGGTCGTGCCTGCCTGTCGAGTCCCCGCGGAATGGAGGCCGTTCGTTTTCGTCCAGCCCGGCCCGAGTGCTAACCTGAACTCTGCCCGCAGGCCGGTGCATCCGGTACTGCCCCCGTAGCTCAGGGGATAGAGCACCGCCCTCCGGAGGCGGGAGCAGAGGTTCGAATCCTCTCGGGGGCGC
>CALMKG010000040.1 GCA_937867175.1 uncultured Propionibacterium sp.
GGCTGGGGCTGCTGCGTCCGGTGGACGCCTCGACGGTGATCCTGCCCCGCGAGGTCGCCCTGGCGCGGCGCGGCGGCCGGCTCTACGATCTGGACGCCGGATTGCCGCCGCTCCCCAGGTTCGCGATCGATGGGGACGACCGGCTGGAGATCTCGGCCACGATGCTCGACGCACTCGCGGCCTGGTTGCTGGGTGAGTTCGGCACCGGGGATTGGCGCAGTGTGCTGGACGAGGCGGCGGCCGACGACCACTGGGTGCGGCTGGCATACGTCAACGACGACGGGACGCTCGGACTGGACGTGGTGCGTGTGCTCTCCATCGGGCAGGGCGCAGCGCACCTCGTCCGTCGTGGCGGCCCACGGCTGAACGTCCCGCTGGCCCGGGTGGTCGCTGCCGAGGGGGTCGCGCCGGTCGTGATCAACGATCTGCCGGCCCTGCCTGAGCTGCAGTGATCGGCCGCCCGCTTCAGCGATGGCCGAGCGCGACCGGCACAGTCGACTCCTCGACCTCGCCGAAGTCGATCGGTTGGGTGTTGGTGGCGCCGACCAACAGCAGGGCCAACTCCGCTGGCCAGACCACCAGGACGCCGAGTTCCTCGGCGGTGAACCAGCCGAAGCCGGAGAGGGTGACCTGCTCCTCGGGGGTGAACCCGGCCGCATCGGGGGTGAAGACCGCCGGCAGGTCGAGGGCGAAGAAGTCTTCCTGCTGCACGAGCACCTGGTCGGAATAGCCGTGGCGAACGACCCGGTGGGCGATCGGCCCGACCAGGTCGGTGGCGTAAACCCGCAATCCGGTCTCCTCTGCCAGTTCACGAGCGGCCGCCTGACGCGACGTCTCGCCAGCGTCCAGACCACCTCCGGGCGTTACCCACCACCCGGAGCCGGGCAGACCGGGGTCGGAGTCGGCCATCAGCAGCACGCGCCCGGCTGCCCGGACCACGATCCGGGCGGCCCGCCGCTGACGCAGGGGACGCTGCGGTGGTGGCACTGCGACCATGGGACGCCGGTCCGATTCGTTAACCATGGAAGCCAAGACTAACTCCGGCGTTTCGGGGGCGGCTGGGCCGCGACTTGTGCGGGCAACGCGGAGTGCCGCGAGGCATCTGCCCGCCGTTGGGGCACCATGGTGACATGTCGGGACTACTCGAGGTGGTCGTCCTCACCGCTGAGGACGCGCGCCGCGCAGAGGAGGGCGGCGCCGATCGGCTGATGCTGGTCGGCGGCTTGTCCGGGCAGGGAACCTCGCCCGAACCGGCCGCTTTTGCACGAGTCAGGCGCGCCTGCACCCTACCGGTGCGTCCACTGTTGCGGCTGCGGGAGGGCTTCCGTACCGACGGCGGCGAGATGACGCGGCTGCGTGGCCTGGTGGCGAGCTACCTGTCTGAGGGGGCGGACGGATTCGTCCTCGGTTTCCTCGACGGCTACTCGCAGGTGGACGTCGAGGTGGTCACCGAGTTGACCGGGGACGGGTCGTGGCCCTGGACGTTCGACCACGCCATCGACCATTGCCTTGATCTGGACGACGCCTGGGAAACGCTGAAGGGCATGCGCGGTTGCGACCAGGTACTCACTGCGGGTTCGGCTCGAGGTATCGAGGCGGGGCTGGAGGACCTGATCACCAGGGCCAGGCAGGACGCCGACGCGGCCCGGCTGATGCTGGCCGGCGGAGGCTTGGTCCCCGAGCACGTCGCCTGGCTGACTCGGGCGGGGGTCCGCGCCTTCCAGGTCGGACCCCAGGTGCGTCCCGGGCGAGATTTCTCAGCGGACGTGGACAGCTCCCTGGTCCGGGGTTGGCGCATCCTGCTCAGTCCCGAACCTGTGCGCCGCTGAGCAGACACAGAGGGACGGCCCCCATCCGGGACCGCCCCTCAGCTCTGCTACCGATCAACCGATCAGTACATGCCCTCCATGTCGCCACCGCCGGGCATCGCAGGAGCCTTCTCGGGCTTGTCCGCGATGACGGCCTCGGTGGTCAGGAACAGGCCCGCGATCGAGGCGGCGTTGGCCAGCGCCGAACGGGTCACCTTGGTCGGATCGAGGATACCGGCCTTGAGCATGTTCACGTACTCGCCGTTGGCGGCGTTCAGGCCCTCGCCCGCGGGCAGCCCCTTGACCTTTTCGACGACAACGCCACCTTCCAAACCGGCGTTCGCAGCGATCTGCTTGAGCGGCGCCTCAATGGCGGTCAGCACGATCTTGGCCCCCACCATCTCCTCGTCCGACAGCCCGTCGAGCTTGGCGCTCTGGGCAGCCTGGATGAAGGCCACGCCGCCACCCGGCAGCACGCCTTCCTCGACCGCAGCCTTCGCGTTGCGGACGGCGTCCTCAATGCGGTGCTTGCGCTCCTTCATCTCGACCTCGGTGGCAGCGCCGACCTTGATCACCGCAACGCCACCGACCAGCTTGGCCAGCCGCTCCTGCAGCTTCTCGCGGTCGTAGTCGGAGTCGGAGTTGTCGATCTCGGTGCGGATCTGCTTGATCCGGCCCTGGATCTGGTCGGCGTCGCCGGCACCCTCGACGATCGTGGTGTCGTCCTTGGTGACCGTCACGGTCCGCGCCCGGCCCAGCAGTTCGAGGTCGGCGGTGTCGAGCGACAGACCGACGGTCTCGCTGATCACCTGGCCGCCGGTCAGCACCGCGATGTCGGCGAGGATGGCCTTGCGGCGGTCGCCGAAGCCGGGGGCCTTGACGGCGACGGACTTGAAGGTGCCGCGAATCTTGTTGACGACCAGGCCCGCCAGGGCCTCACCGTCGACGTCCTCGGCGATCACCAGCAGCGAACGCCCAGTCTGCTGCACCTTCTCCAGTACCGGCAGCAGCTCCTTGAGCGAGCTGACCTTGCCGTCCACCAGCAGCACATACGGGTCGTCGAGGACGGCCTCCATGCGCTCGGCGTCGGTGACGAAGTAGCCGGAGATGAAGCCCTTGTCGAAGTTCATACCCTCGGTGAGCTCAAGCTCCATGCCGAAGGTGTTGGACTCGTCGACGGTGATGAC
>CALMKG010000041.1 GCA_937867175.1 uncultured Propionibacterium sp.
CCGACAGGTCACTGACCTGAGGGGCGAGCTGGCGAGCCAGCGTGGCGGCGTCCTCCATGCCCATCAACCCCATGATCTGCTCGGCGACATTGTCGGCGGCAAGCTCGCGCATGTTCAGGTGATCGCCCAGGGTCAGCGGCGTCCCAGGGGTGCCCTCGCTCAGGGTGGCGAGCGTGTCTGACACCAGGAACATCAAACGGCCCAGACCGTAGCGTGACAGCTGGCCCGCCGGCTCGACCAGCGCGATCACCTGGCCGGCGTAGACATCGCAAACCCTACCCAGGGACCTGTTCACCCGAACTGCCAAGACCGCCACACCTCCAAGGCCATGCCCTCACCAACTTCGGCCGTCAACGGGCAGGCAAGCGACCATACTACCGCGACGCCCGGCGACGCTAGGCTGGCCGATAGGGCGGCGTCGGTTGGCGCCGCGGTCCGCGGAGATCCCACAGGAGACCAAATGGGTGGACGCACCAGCACCGCGGCGGGGCTGCTGGCCCGTCAGGGGTTCAGTGACGCGGTACGGGCCGCCCAACTGGTCGAGGCCTTGAACGCCCGGCATCCCGGGGCCGACCGGTGGCTCGCCCAGATCGCCGGCGCAGCCGACCCCGACCTTGCTCTGCAGGGCGTGGCCGCCCTGGATGAAACCGGCCCCGAGGTGATGCATCAGGTCTTCGCGTCCCCGGCCTGGCTGAAGAGGCTGGCCGGGGTGCTCGGCGGCAGCCTCGCCCTCAACCTGCACCTGCGGGCACATCCTCAACTGATCGCCGAACTCGCCGCCGAGCCCAGCCGCCGCAGTCGCGCCGAGCTTGAGGCGTCCATGTTGGGCCGGGTGGGTGCTGGCCGGGCGCGGCTGACTGGACTGGTGCTGGACGACCCCGAGGCGGCCGACCGGCTGCGGCTGGCGAACAAGGCCGAACTATTGCGCATCGCCGCCCGAGACCTCAACCATCCGAATCCGACAGCCATCGTGGACGAGGTGGCCGCCGACCTCGCCGACCTCGCCGACGTGGTGATGGGCCTAGCGCTGGCGGTGGCGCGGAGCAAGGTGCCCGGCCACGAGCAGGTACGGCTGGCGGTGCTCGCCATGGGCAAGTGCGGCGCCCGCGAACTCAACTACCTGTCCGACATCGACGTGGTCTACGTCGCCGAACCCGCCGCCGACGACGTCCCGATCGCCGATGCCCTGCAGGTGGCCACCCGGCTGGTGGCAGCGTCGGCCCGGGTTTGCTCCGGGCACTCGGCGGCCGGCACCATCTGGCAGGTCGACACCGCGCTGCGTCCCGACGGCAACGCTGGCCCGCTGGTACGCACGCTGGCGTCCCATCGCGCCTACTACGAGAAATGGGCGAAAAACTGGGAGTTCCAGGCGATGCTGAAGGCCCGCCCGATGGCCGGCGACCTGGCCTTGGGTCAAAAGTTCGTCGACATGGTTTCGCCGCTGGTCTGGCAGGCCGGCGGCCAGCCGAACTTCATGACCGAGATCCAGGCCATGCGCAAGCGGGTCATCCAGCTGATCCCGACCAAGGATCGTGACCGCGAGGTCAAGCTGGGGCCCGGCGGTCTGCGCGACGTCGAGTTCACAGTGCAACTGCTCCAGCTGGTGCACGGCCGCATCGACGAACGGCTGCGCTCGCGAGGGACGCTGGAGTCGCTGGCGGCACTGGTCGAGCACGGCTACATCGGACGAGCCGACGGCGCGAAGCTGGACGAGTCGTACCGGTTCATGCGGGTGCTGGAGCACCGCGAACAACTCTTCCGGCTGCGCCGCACGCACCTGATGCCAGACAACCCGACCGAGCAGCGGCGGCTGGCCCGGCAGGTCGGCGCGCCCGACGGTCTGACGCTGTGGAACCAGTGGCGCGGGGTCACCCGGAACGTGCTGCGGCTGCAGCAGCGCGTCTTCTACTCACCGCTGCTGGAGACAGTGAGCCGGCTGAGTGGCGATGAGTTGCGACTGTCGCCGGACGCGGCGGCCGACCGGCTGCGCGCCCTCGGTTTCAACGACCCGGTGGCCGCCTTGCGCCACATCGAGGCGTTGACCACCGGCTTGAACCGCACCGCCGACATTCAGCGGCAGTTGATGCCGGCCATGCTGCGCTGGTTAAGTGAGGGCCCGAATCCCGACCTCGGGCTGCTCGGCTTCCGGCGGCTGTCGGACGAGATGGGCACCACCTCCTGGTACATGCGGGCGCTGCGGGACGAGGGCTGGCTGGCCGAGCGGCTGGCGCGGATCCTGTCGGCCAGCCGCTACATCAGCGAGCTGCTGCGCAGCGACCCGTCGGTGATCCAGCTGCTCGGTTCCGACGAGATCAAGGCGCCGCGCACCCGTCGAGACCTGGCCGAATCGATGGCCAAGGTCGTCGAGCGTCACAGTGACGACGTGGACCACGCCGTCACCGCGATCAGGGGGCTGAGACGCCGTGAGCTGTTCCGGTTGGCCGCCGGTGACGTGCTCGGCACCATCGAGTTGGAGGCGCTCGGCCGCGGACACTCCGATCTGACCGGTGCCACGGTGCAGGCCGCGCTCGACGTCGCGATCGCCGAGGCGTCCGAACGCGGCGAGCCGGCCACCCAGGTGCCGCTCGGGGTGGTGGCGATGGGACGCTGGGGCGGTCGCGAGATGGGCTACGCGTCCGACGCGGATGCCTTGTTCGTGGTGGCAGACGACGCTTCGCCGGCCCAGCTCGCCTGGGCCGACAAGGTGATGGTCCGCGTCCGCTCGATGCTCGGCGGGCCCGGGCCGGAGCCGCCGCTCGTAATCGACGCCGACCTGCGTCCCGACGGCCGCAACGGTCCCATGGTGCGCACCTTGGGCAGCTACCTGGCCTACTACCGCAAGTGGAGTGCCACTTGGGAGTCGCAGGCCCTGTTGCGGGCCGGTCTGGGTGCCGGAGACGAGGCCTTGGTCGGGGAACTGCTCGCCCAACTCGACTTCCGGCGTTACCCCCCGCACGGGATCACTGCTGCGCAGGTCACCGAGATTCGTCGACTCAAGGGGCGGATGGAACACGAGCGAGCAGGTCGCGTCTCTATCGGGCAGAACCTCAAGCTCGGTCCCGGTGGGCTCAGCGACGTCGAATGGACCGTGCAGCTGCTGCAGCTGCAGCACGCCGGACGCCTGCCGCAGCTGCGCGTCCAGCCGACACTGGACGCGTTGCAGGCGCTGCTGCAAGCCGGCTTGGTGGACGCCGCCGATGCCGCCGCGCTCGAGCGAGCGTGGCGGATGGCCAGCGAGCTGCGCAACAAGACCATGCTGGTGCGCGGCAAGGCGTCCGACCTGCTGCCGTCCGACCCGCGCGAGACCGCCTCGGTGGCGATCCTGCTCGGCTACCAGCAAGGCCAGGCCTCACAGCTGATGGACGACTGGGCGAAGGCCGCCCGGCACGCATCGCAGGTCGTGGGTCGGCTGTTTTGGGGGGAGACCCGATGAGGCGCATCCTGCTGTTGGGCGGTGCCAGCGAGATCGGCCTGGCCATCGTGGCCGAACTGCTGCACACCGACGAATCGCCCACGGCCGTGCTGCTTGCCGGGCGGCCCACCTCGGCGCACCGCGAACAGGCGTTGGCGCAGGTACGCCGGGCCGGGGCGGTTCGGGTGGAGTGGCTGGATTTCGACGCCCAGGCGGTCGACGAACACCAGCAGGTGCTCGACGCGGCGTTCCGCGAACGCGTGGACATCGCGATCGTGGCCTTCGGGCTCCTGGGTGACCGCCAGACCTGGCGCGATCATGCCGCCACCATGCGACTGGTCCGCACGAACTACGTCGGTGCGGTCAGCGTCGGGGTGCTGCTGGGACAACGGTTGGCCGCACAGGGGGGCGGCCAACTGGTTGCGCTGAGCTCGATGGCGGGCGAGCGCGTGCGCCGCACCAACCTCGTCTACGGCTCCACCAAGGCCGGCATGGACGGCTTCTACCTGCAGCTTGGGGTGGAGCTTGCCGACGCCGGCGTGCAGGTGCTGGTGGTGCGCCCCGGGGTGGCGGTGGGACGCATGACCCGGGGCCGGGGCCGCAAGCCGCTGTCCACCACCCCGGAGCAGGTAGCCCGGGCCACGGTGCGGGCGCTGGCCGCCGGACGCCCGAAGGTACGCGTGCCCGCCGCATTCAATGTGGTCAGCGTGGTCTTCCGGAACCTGCCGGCGGCCATCGCGAACCGGCTGCCGTTCTGACCCGCGGGTCGCGGCTATCGAGGGTCGCACAGCCGACCGCTGAACAGCGGCAGCCGGAGCGCCAACAGGATCGATGCGGGGGAGTGCGGGCGGTTCTGGCCGGAATCAGAAGGGCAGGATGCATCACGTGATCACCAACGCCCCGCCGAGCAGCACCAAGGTGGTGGTCACCTCAACCATGGCACCGAAGACGTCGCCGGTGACCCCACCCAGCACGCGGACGAGATGGCGCGTCCAGCCCACCGAACCGGCGATCCCGGTCAGCATCACCAGGGCCAACCCGATCCCGGCCAGCGGATCGGCCGCCCACCAGCCCAACGCCCCGGCAGCCCCGGCCCCCACGACCACCTGCAGCCAGGCGATGGCGGGCGGAGTGACGCCGGCGAACAGCGCCCCGAATCCCCCCGGTCTAGCAGCTGGCACCCCTCGACGGCTGGCCACCAGCACTGCCAGACGTCCGGCCAGCGGACCGAGCAGCGCCAGGACGAACAGCGAGCGGGCATCAGGCGCAGTGGCCAGGGCAGCGATCTGCACAGCCAGGACGCAGCTGATCGCCACCACTCCCATCGCCCCGATGTCGGGCTGCCGCATCACCTGCAGTGCCGCTGCGGCGTCTCGGCCCGCCTTGCGGCTGCCAACCGCGGCCAGGCCGTCGAAGGTGTCGGCCAGCCCGTCCAGGTGCATGCCGCCCACCAGCAACTGCAGCACCACCACGCTGAGCACGGCAGCCAGCAATTGAGCGCCGCTCAGCAGGACGACTCCCGAACCCACCGCGCCCGCGCAGGCGCCGAGCAGCAGACCGACCACCGGCAGCCAGGCGAGTGCCCGGCGGGCGTCGCCCCGCTGCAGGTCCAGCACCGGCGGCATCGGCACCACGGTGAACAGGCCGGCCGCCAACGCCAGCGGCTGAGGCCGGCTCATTTGAGCCTCTGCGGCAGCCCGGCGGTGCAGAAGAAGACCTGGTCGCAGACCCCGGCGACCTGCGCGTTCAAGATGCCCATCGCGTCGCGGAACCGGCGTCCTGAAGCGCTCGCCGGCACCACGCCTTGGCCGACCTCGTTGCTCACCAGCACCACCGGCCGCAAGCAGGTTCCCAGCGCGGAAACCAGCGCACCGGTGGCCGCCCGCAGTGCCTGGTCAGCGCCGGGCGATTCGTCCCAGCTGCCGGCCAGGTCCATCTGCCGGGTCAACCACACCGTCAGGCAGTCCACCAGCAGCAGCCGGTCGGTGCGGCGTCCCAGCTCGGTGGCCACGTCGAGGGTCTCGATGGTCTGCCACTGTGGCGGACGCCGCCGCTGATGCGCGACCACCCGGGCCTCCCACTCGGGGTCGTCGGTGTCGCGTGCCGAGGTCGCCAGGTAGTCGACGACGCCGCCGACCGACGCCAGTGTCTCAGCGAACCATGACTTGCCCGACCGGGCGCCGCCCAGCACCAGGATTCGATCGGTGACTCGGGGTGGTGTTCCTGGTGGGGTGACATCGGTCTGCACTGTGGTCCTCCCGCGGTTCACCGACGGATGCCCGGTTGCCCCGCCGCTGGGCCATCCTTACACAGTCAGCGACTCTGTCTGACTACGGGTGCGCTCGCGGCCAGGCTGGTGTCCCGCGACGCGCCGCTTGGCGAAGACCCAGCTACGTTGCACGGCGTAGCTGATCGCCACCAGGGTCAACTCGGTCGCGATCTTGCTCCAGAAAGCTCCCAGTGCTCCGGTCAGCAATGACATCAGCGCCAGGTTGGCTGCCAACAGGATGGCCGCCAAGGTGACGTAACCGCCGAGGGTCTGCCGCACCGGCATCTCGCGCCCGGACTCGAAGACGTAGCGCCGGTTGACCGAGTAGTTCACCGTGGCGCTGATCAGGCGTGCCCCGACCACCGAGACCACCAGTGAACCGGTGGTCGCCAGCAGTACCGCCAGCGCCGCGCAGTCCACTGCGAAGCCGAGCAGGGAACTGCCACAGAACTTCAGCAGGGGACGGTAGATCAGCCAGGAGTCCTGCAGCGGCCGGAAGTGGCTGGACGCGTTGTCGTCCAGATAGACCGTGGCGATGCTCACCTGGTCGATCGTCATCTGGGCACGGCTGGCGGCCAACAGCGCATTGAGTTCGTACTCGAAGCGGTCACCCTCGATGTGGCCCAACCAGTCGAGCATCCGGGCGGGGTAGCCGCGCAGGCCGGTCTGGGTGTCGGACACGGCCAGGCCGGTGGCGAATTTGAACAACACCGCGGTGAGCGTGTTGCCGATCCGGGAACGCCACGGCACCCGGCCGGAGAAGGCTCGCACCCCCAGCACCATGTCGGCATCGGACCGGGCCAGTTGCTCGGCCACCTTGGCGATGTCGGCCGGGGTGTGCTGGCCGTCGCTGTCGGCGCAGACCACCGACTCGTCGGGCCAGCGGCGGGCGATTTCGGCAAAGCCGGTGCGCAGCGCCTGCCCCTTGCCCCGGTTGACCCGATGGCTGACGACGACCGCGCCGAGCTGGGCTGCCTGGTCGAACCATGGCTGGTAGCCGGGGCCGGAGCCGTCGTCCACCACCAGGACGCGCTGGTCTGACAGGTCTCCCAACAGGTCGACCAGTCGGTGGTCGGGCTGATAACTGGGGACAAGCACGATCATGTCAGGCTCCTCACAGCCAGATGATGTCGCTGGTGCCGCGCTCGCGGCCCTTGCCCAAGGGGTTGTTGACCAGGGCGTCCCGGTAGACCATCGTGGACGAGCCCCCACCGTCCAGGTTGTAGGCGACCTGCGCGCCCAGGCCAGCGAACATCTCGGCGAATTCGCTCATCGTGACGCCGCGGCTGTATCCGGAAGCGCGGCCGTCAACCACCACCAACAGGTAGTGGTTCGGGGAGATCATGCCGATCCCGGTGCGAGGCTGGGTGCCTTGGATCGAGTGGTTTCCGATGTTGGTGTCGACCTCCACGTCATCGATGCCTGACTGCACCACGCCCCCGTCCACCAACCCGGGGCCGAACGACCAGGTCTGCCAGACCCCGCGGTCGACCAGCGCCTGGGCTGAGGTCGAGGTTTCGTCGTAGAGGGCGAGCGTGCCGTCGCCATGCAGCGCCAAGCCGGTGCGCGCCCCGGCGTCGCGGTAGGCGATCCCGTTGCGGATGACGATGCCTTCGTCGCGGAAGCCGTAGTAGTCGCCGTTGATCGCCAACGTGGCACCGACCTGGGCGGCGATCACCGAAGGGTCGGCCACGATGTTGGTACCGAAGGTGTCCTCGGCGAATGCCGTGCGCAGGAACGAGGCGTCCGGGGTGGTGACATCGGCGACGTAGCCAGTGACCTTGTCGGTGCCGGAACCCTGCGTCCAGGTTGTGACCGCGATGGTGGGTTCGCCGGCGGCCACGGACGGGGCGCTGGTCGCGGTGCTGGACGCCTGCGCCTCCAGGTCGGACACGTTGGACACCTGCGGGTGGTCGATCACGAAGCGATCCAGTGCCCACGACGATCCGCCACCGACCGCGGCCAGCGCCGCGACGCCGCCGATCAACACGCCTCTTCGGGACAATCGGGGATGGCTCATCGCGGTGCTCCTGCCCGGCCGCCGCCTGTGGAGGCTTGGCCGGCGGTCACCGACGAGGTGACGGTGCCGTCCACGCTGACTTGATAGGTCTGGGCGTTCGTGATGCTGGGCATCGAGACGATGATCGACGCGGCGGGCTTGGTCACCTGGAAGCTGAGCAGCGTGGTGGTGCCGTCGCCGAGTTCGAGGGTCTGTCCCGCCGAGACGTTCTGGCTGATCGCCACCCATCCTTGGGTGCTGCTGGTGCTTGGTGTCACCACCATGCCGGCGCTGCCGGCGGCGATCAGGCTGCCGCCCGAGATGGTGACCGAGGTGGCGTCGAGGGCGCCGTTGTCGTTGCGGGTGGGGCCGGCGATGACGACCTCACCACCGGTCATGGTGATGGTGCCGTTGGAGTCCAAGCCGTCACCTTCAGAGTCCACGCTCAGGTGTCCGCCGGTGATGACAACTTGAGATCCGTCGCTGGTCTCCCCGCCCGGCCCGCCGCCCGGGCCGCCGCCGGGGCCACCGGCGGCCCCACCGGTGGCGGTGGCTGTCGTCCCCGACGTGGCGTTGAGGCCGTCGTCGGAGGAGATGATCGAGGTCTGGCCGCCGGCGATGACGACGTTGGCGCCCTCCAGGCCCTCGACGGACGAGGTCACGGTCAGGTTGCCCCCGGCCACCACCAGGTCGCCTTCGGCGTGGATGGCATCGTCCCCGGCGTTCAGGCTCACCGTACCGGCATTGATCATGACCAGGCCCACGGTGTCATCTGTCTCGTTGGTGGACTTGATGGCGTCCGCGCCGGACTTCACGTCGATGGTGCCGCCGTCGATGATGACGTAGTCCTTGCCGCGCAGCCCGTCGTCGCCGGCCGTCAAGGCAAGGGTGCCGGAGCTGACGACCAGGCCGTCCTTCGAGGCGATCGCGTCGGCGTTGTTGCTGGTCACCTGCAGGGTTCCGGTGCCGGCGATGGTCAGGTCGGCCATCGAGAAGATCGCGGCGTTGGGTTCGTCCGGGTCGTCGGACTTGGTGTGCGCGGAGGTGTCGGTGATGGTGTTGGTGCTGCCGTCGGCGAGTACGAGGACGACCTCGTCGGCAGCGGTGACGACCAACGGGGAGCCTTTGGCGCTGGTGAGAGTGACGGAGTCGAGGACCAGCCGCACCTTGCCCTTCGCGGTCGAGTTGACGGTGATGGTGGCATCAGTGAGCGTCCCGGACAAGATGTAGGTGCCCGGTTCGCTGATCAGCACATCCTGGCTGCCCAGCGTGATTCGGCTGGCCGTGCTGGGGTCGTAGTCGGCATCGTCGGATTCGGCGTGTGAGGTGACATTGTCGGCAAGGAAGCTGGTGACCCCGGTGCCGAGCCCGCTGGCTGTCGAGCTCGTGGTCTCACGGGCGGAAGTGCCTGAGCTCGCACTGGTTGAGGCGGTCGAGGCCGGCGCGGAGACCGTCGTCGAGGTCGAGCAGCCCGTCAGGACTACGGCGCCGAGGGCTAACACGGTCAGCGTGGGCATGATGATGCGGTTCATGGGCGACTCCTTGTCGCAGAGTGGGTGCGGAGGTGCTCAGGCAGCCAGGCAGACGTCGAGCAGATGGTGCCATTTGAGGGTGGGCAGGTCGGGACGCAAGCTGGCGACACCAAGCCCGTACTTGCTGATGCCCAGCGGGCGGTGCCCCATCGACCGGAGCGTCCGGTCGGCCACGGACGCACGGGGCCCGCCCTTGGTTTCGACGAAAGCGAACTCGTCGAACCCGACGACCAGTGAACCGCCGGGTGCCTCGGGAGGCAGCTCGCAGGACAGGCCGACATCGAGGGTCATCCGCGACGGTGGTTCGCCGTCCTGACCGGCGACTTGCAGGGTGCGCCGCTGGTAGTTGGTCGTCAGGGTGGGCACCAGCGTGACGGCTGCCGGGGCCTCGATCTGCCGATCCCCCAAGGTGCGGGTGATCCAGCACAACTCGGCGAGGCTGAGTTCGTCGTGGGCGTTTGATCGCCGCTCGATGCGGTCCTTCACGGTGCTGCCGCGGGGTCCACGGGTCTTCACCTCAAGCCAAGATTGGGAGCTTTGCAGGTATGTGCGGGTGCGTACTTTGAACCGGCGTCGCCGACGGCGTCCGGCGGCCAGGTAGCAGTACAACCCCGGCGTGTCGTGGTAGCAGGACCGGTAGTCGAACCAGGTCAGTCCATCGATCTGCAAGACCCGGACGCTGCCGTCGAGCCGGTCTTGCAGTTCGGACAGTTGTGAAACGGGGAGCAGGTACTTGCGGTCGACCCGGGTGAGCAGGGCGGAATCGGCGACGAGTTCAGGCAGGCTGATGGTAGTGGTGACGGTCATCGCGCCAACCTCCGGTCTGAGCGGCGGTCAACCGGCTCGTCGGTGGTGTGGCCGGGAGGCAGCGCGGCGCGGATAGGGCAGTAGCGGACGCGCACGGTGGTGGTGTCGTTCACCGTGTCGACCCGGACCACCGAAAGTTCGACGATCTGGCCGTCGACCAGTTCGGCGGCCCGGGCCATCAGTACCTCCGGGGCGGTGACGACGCGGTCCAGGATGAGGTCTGCGCCGACCGTGTGGTCGCTGACCCGCGGATGGTCACCGATCGCGACTGCGGCCAGCACCAACGCCATCAGACCCAGCCCCCAGACGACCGGGATGCCGCCGATACCGCCCAACAGGCCAAGGCTCAGCGACGCGAAGTAGTAGGCGATCTCGCGATGGGTGAGTTCCTCAGAGCGCAATCGGATGATCGACAGCACGCCGAACAACCCAAGCCCGAGACCGGCCTCGATCGTGCCGTTCGACAGCGCCGTGGCGACTGCCAGCACGCCCACGTTGATCACCAGGAAACTGGAGACGAGTTCGCGACGACCGCGGCGGGGCAAGTAGAAGGCGAGCAGCAGGACGCTGATTGCCACCAGGTCGGCGGCCAGCAGGATCAGGTTCATTGGGAATCTCCCGGGTTGAGGGGTTCAGTGAGACCATCGAACCGTCCTGATCTGGGTGACTGCGGTGTGGTTGCTGTGGCGTCACTGTGAAACCGGCAGACGACCGGGTCGGGTGGGACGAGTTGGGGGGCGGGCAGTGGTGTGTCTGGTGCTGGTGCGGCATGGCGAGTCGACTGCGAACCGGGACCGTCTGGTCCCGGGCCGGTTGCTCGGCGCCGAGTTGACTGACTTGGGCACCCGACAAGCCCGAGTCGCTGCCGAACAGGTGGCGCGCTTGGTGGTGGGCTCGGTGCGAGTGATGGCGTCGGACGCCAAGCGTGCCCATCGGACGGCTGCGATAGTCGCGGAACGACTGGGGGAGACGGTTGAAGCCACCGAGTTGCTGCGCGAGCAGTACTTGGGCGACCTTGAGGGCCGCCCGGTGTCCGAGTTGGCGTCCGAGCCGGTGCCGGCAGGCTTCGACATCTCCGAGGTCGCCTGGGGGGGCGGCGAATCGATCGCCCAACTGCACATCCGAATGCGCCAACTGCTTGACGAGTTGGCCGGTCGGCCGGAATTGCCCGAGACAGTGGTGCTGGTGGGGCACGGCCACACGATGGCGGTCCTGGTCGCTGTGCTGGCCGGCCGTGGCCACCGTGAGGTCGACTGGGCCGCCGACGCGTTACCACTGGGTGGCGTACGGGCGATGGCGTGGCGACCTGAGCGGTAGGGGAGCCTCAGACAGCCAGGTTGAGCCGCACCTCATTGCGCCACGGGTCGAGGGTCAGGACGCGGTCGCCGTCGTCGCGCACCTCACGGTTGTCGGCACCCAGCCGTTCGACCAGCCGGTCGAGTTCGGTGCGGCTCGGGATGGCGATGTCGACCGAGCCCAGACCAAGAGTCTTGTCGCGCGGGCCGGCGCCGGCAGACAGCCAGGTGTTCATACCGATGTGGTGGTGGTAGCCGCCGGCGGAGACGAAGAGCGCCTGCCGGCCCATCCGGGCGGTCTGGTCGAAGCCGAGCACCCCGACGTAGAACTCGTGGGCGGTCGCGATATCTCCGACCTGCAGGTGGGCGTGGCCCAGCACACCGGAGAGTTCGGGACGGCGTCCGGATTCCACCAGATCACGATCTATGTGGGAGTTCACGAACTGTGAGGGGTCCAAGTAGATGGTCGCCATCCGCACCTGGTCGCCGTCCCATTGCCAACTCTCGCGGGGCCGGTCGGCGTACAACTCCAAGCCGTTGCCCTCCGGGTCGGTGAAGTAGAAGGCCTCGCTGACAAGGTGGTCAGCCGAACCCGTGTAAGTGTGGGGGTGGCTGGTGAAGATGCTCAGCAGGCTCGCCGACAGGTCGGCCTGGCTGTCGAAGAGGACGGCCGAGTGGTAGAGGCCGGCGGCGCTCGATGGTGGTCGGCGTAACTCGGGGGCGTGCACGAGCTTGAGCACCGGACGATCACCCAAGCCGAGGGTGAGTGTGCCGCCGCCCTCGCCCAGCAGCACCAGGCCCACGCCGTCGGTGTAGAACTCGACCATGGTGGCGAGGTCAAAGACGCGCAGGCTCAGGGTATCCATGTGAGTGGCCGGGTCGAGCCGCTCGTTCGGGTCGGTCATTGCTATTCCTCAAAGTAGTTGGTTGTTGGTTCAACCAATTTGAGTTGGCGACTATTCCCGATGGGACGTTGGATGCCCTGAGCCTGCTGGTTGGAGCTCAGATCTGGTAGTAGAGGTCGAACTCGTAGGGGTGTGGACGCTGACGCAGTGCGTCGATCTCCGCACGCTTCAGCTCGATCCACGTCTCAATCAAGTCCGCGGTGAAGACGTCGCCGGCGAGCAGGAAGTCGTGGTCGTCTTCGAGCGCCTGCAGCACCTCATCCAGCGAGCCGGGCACTTGGGCGATGTCAGCATGCTCTTCCGGTGGCAACTCGTAAAGGTCCTTGTCGACCGGCGCCGGCGGTTCGATTCGGTTCTGGATACCGTCGAGGCCCGCCAGCAGCATGGCGGCGAACGCCAGGTACGGGTTGGACGAGGGATCGGGGCAGCGGAACTCGATCCGCTTCGCCTTCGGGTTCGAGCCGGTGATCGGGATACGGATGCAGGCCGATCGGTTGCGGGCCGAGTAGACTAGGTTGACCGGCGCCTCGAATCCCGGCACCAGTCGGTGGTAGCTGTTGATGGTCGGGTTGGTGAAGGCCAGCAACGCCGGCGCGTGCGCCAGCAGGCCACCGATGTACCAGCGGGCAAGGTCGGACAGTTGCGCGTAGCCGGTCTCGTCGTAGAACAGCGGCTTGCCGTTCTCCCAGATCGACTGGTGGCAGTGCATGCCTGAGCCGTTGTCACCGAAGACGGGCTTCGGCATGAAGGTGGCACTCTTGCCGTTCACGTAGGCGGCGTTCTTGACCAGGTACTTGAACTTCATCACGTTGTCTGCGCTGGTCAGCAATTCGTCGAAGCGCCAGTTGATCTCGGCCTGACCGGCCGCCCCGACCTCGTGGTGGGCTCGTTCGATGACCAGCCCGGAGTCTTCGCAGAGCTTGACGATCTCGTCACGCAGGTCGCCGTAGTGGTCGGCGGGGGCGACCGGGAAGTAGCCGCCCTTCTGCTTCACCTTGTAGCCGAGGTTGCCGCGCTCCTCTTCGCGAGCGGTGTTCCAGCCCGCGGATTCGGCGTCCACCGAGTAGAAGGAAGAGTGGCCGTTGGTCTCGTAGCGCACGTCGTCGAAGACGTAGAACTCGGCCTCCGGTGCGAAGAAGGCGGTATCACCGATGCCGGTGGTGCCCAAGTAGGCTTGCGCCTTGCGCGCGATGTTGCGGGGGTCGCGGCTGTACGCCTCTTTGGTCAGGGGGTCGTGGACGAAGAAGTTGACCACCAGCGTCTTCGCCTTGCGGAACGGGTCCACGTAGGCCGTGGTCGGATCCGGCAACAAAGACATGTCGGACTCGTGGATGGTCTGGAACCCGGCCACCGACGAGCCGTCGAAGGCCAACCCCTCCTCGAAGACCTCGGGGCCGAACGAGCCCGCCGGCACGGTGAAGTGCTGCATGATGCCCGGTAGATCACAGAAACGGACGTCGACGTTCTCGACGCCCTCGTCGGCGATGTAGGCCAGCAGGTCATCGGCGCCTTGGAACATGTGGCTTCCTCCCATATGGGGCCGGGCTTGTCCGGCCACTATGAAATCTGAACGCGTTCACGCTAGCGACCAAAACCCGCGAGGGTGTTGCGCGACTGTTTCAGCGATGTTACGGCCGCCCAGCGGCCGAGGAGTTGCCGCCGGACTGCAACTCCTCACGCATCTTGGCAATGTCGCCGGACATCCGGATCGTGGCAATCGCGTACTCCAGGCCGATCCGGACGAGCAGGACCGAGACGATCGCGCCCACCCCGCTGGCGAGCATGGTGAGCACCCCCACCCCGGCGGTCCATTGGCTGGACAGCATACTCAGACCGGAAGCCAGCCCGAAAAGCATCGACAATCCAATCGCGACAAGCAGGACGATGTAGATGATCTTGATGAGGCCGGGAGTGGCGTAGCGCCGGAACTCGAAGTCCAGCAGCGCGGCGAACGGGTTGTCGTCCTTTGGCTTCGGCGCGCCAACTTGGGGCGTGGTGGGGCCCCAAGAGCTGCCGGGCGCGGGAGCGGCCTGGTACCCGGCGTAGCCCGGCTGACCGCCAGTGGTGGGGGTCGGTCCGTAGCTCGGGGATGGGGTCGGTCCGTAGCTCGGGGATGGGGTCGGTCCGTAGCCGGGGGCGCCCTGCGGGCTCCATTCCTGTGACATGGCGTTCATCTTGTCACAAGGCTCGGACGCTGCCCTGGGTGACCATCCGGCTGCGACCTCCAGCCTCAGCCCTCGGCGTCCTCGGCGGCCAGCAACCAGGCTTCCTCCAACTGGGACTGCCTGGCCTCGGCGGTGTCGAGTTCGACCTGCAGTTTGGCGAGCTGGCTGTAATCGGAAGCCGACTCGGCCATCCGCGCATGCAGCTGCTCAATGGCCCGCCCTGCCTTGTCGAGCTGCGACTCCAGGCGCGCGAGCTCCTTGCGTACGGTGCGGGCTCGGGCCGCGTCCGAGACCCTGGATTCGCTGCCACGACCAGTGGCGCGTTCCGGCTGCCCGGCCGCCGCCCGCTCCGCCAAGTACTGGTCAACCCCGCCGGGCAGCATCGCGACGCTGCCGTCTCCGCGGAGCGCGTACTCGACGTCGCAGACCCGTTCCAGGAAGTAGCGGTCGTGGGAGGCGACGACCAGCGTTCCCGGCCAGCTGTCGAGGTAGTCCTCGATCACCGTGAGCGTGTCGATGTCGAGGTCGTTCGTCGGCTCGTCGAGCAGCAGGACGTTCGGTTCGCCGACCAGCAACCGCAGGAACTGCAGGCGGCGCCGCTCCCCACCGGACAGTTCTCCGATGCGGGTGACCAGCCGATCACCGGTGAACCCGAACTCCTCCAGCAGGTTGGCCGCCGAGGCGTCCCTACCGGTGGCCAACCTGGTCTCGGCCCGCAGCCGGTTGACCGATGCCAGGACGCGATCCTCGTCGTCCAGTTCGGTGACGTGCTGGCTCAAATGGGCCAGGCGCAAGGTGAGCCCGTGCTTGACCCGGCCGGCAGAAGGCCGTTGCCCACCGGCGAGCAGCCGCAGCAGGGTGGACTTACCGGACCCGTTAGCTCCGACCAGGCCGATCCGGTCGCCGGGTCCTATCGACCAGGTTATTCGGTTGAGCAGCGGCCGACCGTCGGGCAGCACCACCGACGCGTCGGCAAGGTCGATGACGTCCTTGCCCAGCCGGGCCATCGCGAACTTCGAGAGCTCCAGCCGGTCGCGCGGCTCGGGGACGTCGGCGATCAACTCATTGGCGGCCTCAATGCGGAACTTCGGCTTGCTGGTGCGGGCCGGCGCGCCACGCCGCAGCCAAGCGAGTTCCTTGCGGACGAGGTTGCGGCGGCGCTGTTCGTTGGCGGCCGCCTGCCGACTCCGTTCGGCCCGAGCCAAGACGTAAGCGGCATAACCACCCTCGTAGTCGTCCACCTGGGCGTCGTGCACTTCCCAGATCCGGGTGCAGATGGCGTCCAGGAACCAGCGGTCGTGGCTGACCACCAGCATGGCGACACCACGCTCCTGCAGTTCGCGCAGGTGCTGGGCCAGCCAGTCCACCGCCTCCACGTCGAGGTGGTTGGTCGGCTCATCGAGCACCAGCAGGTCGTGGCGGCCGGTCAGCAGTCCGGCCAAGGCGGCCCGCCGCCGCTCGCCGCCCGACAGATCTGAGACCGCGGTGTCCAGTTCGATGCCAGCCAGCAGGTGCGCCACGATGCGGCGTTGCCGGGGGTCTGCCGCCCAGACATGGTCTGGCTTGCCGCCGAGTGCCAAGTCGCGGACGTCCTGCCCGCCGGTCGGCTCTTCGGCTTGGGCCAGTACCGCAACCGAGAGGCCCCCGGTGCGAATGACCCGGCCGGCGTCGGGTTCAACCGATCCGGTGAGCAGGCCGAGCAGGGTCGATTTGCCGTCGCCGTTGCGTCCGACAACGCCGATCACATCACCGGCCGACAGGCCGAGGCTGACCTGGTCCAGCAGGATGCGGGTGCCGTAACCCTTGGTGAGGCCCTCCGCGTTGATCAGGTTGGGTGCGCCGACCGCCACTCAGCGGCCCCGCATCGCCTTGCGCGAACCCTTCATCGAGGTGGGCAGCGGGCCTTTCGGCAGTGGCACTCGCGACTTCATGGCGTCGAGCGCCTTGAGCCGGCCTTTGACCTCTTCGATCTGGACGGCGTCGATCGTCTTGGGCAGCTTCTCGATGTGCTTCTGCACCTTCTCGATCGGCACCTGACCAGGCTCGTCGCCCATCTGGATGGCCTCGACGTGGATGCCGTAGAGCACCTGCTGGTGGCGCTTGACCTCAGTCGACATCAGTTGCTTGAGCCGACCGGGATCACCGTCACCGACGAGCACGACACCGGGCTCGCCGACCACTCGGTGGATGCAGTCTTGCTGCCGGGTGACTACGATCGCCGGCTGGGTGGTCCACTTCTTCTTGTTCAGCATGCTGAGTGGCACCTCGCCGGCGCCCGGCTGCCCCTTGTAGCGGGTGTAGGCGCCCTTCTTGGTGCGGTGGGTGAGCATGAACATGGCAGCGGTGACGCCGAACAGCGCGCCAGCGATCAGGCCCCAGAGCCAATCGAGGCTCCCAGACCGCCCGAAGATCAGGCCCAGCGCCAGCCCCAGCAGAGTGACCGCGAGCCACGATCCGGCCAACCAGTACGGCAACTGCGGGTCGATCTGATGGGTGATCTTGAACGACTCGCGGATCTGCCTGAAAGTGTTCCAGTCAGCGGGATTGTCGGAGTTCCGCTTCTTCTCTCGCAGGGCCTTCGCCTCGGCCTTCTGCTTCTCGGCCAAGGCCTTGGCCGCCTCGCTCCTTGCCATCGATGCTCCGTTGCTTGTGTCGTGGTCCCGGGGGTATCCATGCTACCGATCACGAACGGACGCCGCGAACCGAAGAGGTCGCGGCGTCCGTATCAGGATCGATCAGAGGCCGAATTCGCCGCCGAAGTCGCCCCCTTCGAGCCGGGCCTTGACCGCAGACAGGAAGCGGGCCGCGACGGCGCCGTCCACCAGGCGGTGGTCGTAGCTCATCGAGATGAACATCATGTCGCGGATCGCGATGGCGTCGTTGCCGTACTCGTCGCTGACCACCACGGGACGCTTGACAAGCGCGCCGGTGCCCAAGATGGCGGAGTTCGGCTGGTTGATGATCGGGGTGTCGAACAGCGCACCTGCCGAACCGTAGTTGGTGATGGTGAAGGTGGCGCCGGACAGTTCGTCGGGGCCCAACTTGTTGTCGCGGCCACGCGCGGCCAGGTCAGCGATCTGCTTGGCGATGCCGCCGACGTTCAGGTCGCCGGCGTCCTTGATCACCGGGACGATCAGACCCCGCTCGGTGTCGACCGCGATGCCCAGGTGCTCGGCGCCGTGGAAGACGATGTTCTTCTCGTCGATGGACGCGTTGACGATCGGGAACGCCTTCAGCGCCTCGACCGCGGCCTTCGAGATGAACGCCAGGTAGGTCAGGCCGGTGCCTTCGCGGCGACGGAAGTCGTCCTTCACCTTGGCCCGCAGCTTGCTGATCGCGGTGAGGTCAACCTCGACGGTGGCGGTGAGTTGCGCAGCGGTCTGCAGAGACTCGACCATCCGCGCAGCGATGATCGTGCGCAGCCGGCTCATCTTCTCGGTGGTGCCACGCTTGCCGGACTGGTCGGGTGCGGGGGCGGCGGCCTTCTGCGGGGTCGCGGGCGCGGCGACGGCTGCCAGGGGCTTTTCCGTCGCCACCGGTGCCTGCTCGGCTGCCTTGGCCGCTTCGGCGGCAGCCTTGGCGGCTTCGGCGGCAGCCTTGGCAGCATCGGCGGCGGCCTGCACGTCCTGTTTGCGGACGCGCCCACCGACGCCGGTGCCGGTGATGGAGTTCAGATCGACCGCCAGGTCAGCGGCCATCTTACGCACCAATGGGGTGACGTAGGGGCCTTCTTCTTCACCGGAGGCGCGAGGCGCGACAGACGGGGCAGGAGCGGCGGGCTCCTGAGCCGCGCGCGCCGGGGCAGGAGCGGGCTGGGCGGGTTCTGGTGCCTGTTCGACGATCGGGGCCGCCGGTGCAGGTTGGGGGACTGGAGCCGCTGCGGGTGACCCGACCAGACCGAGCACCTGGCCGACTTCGGCGACCTCGTCTTCGTTCACCTTGATCTCGAGCAGAACGCCGGAAGCCGGGGAGGGGATTTCGGTGTCGACCTTGTCGGTGCTCACCTCTACCAGCGGCTCGTCGGCCGCCACTTGCTCGCCGACCGCTTTCAGCCAGCGCGAGACGGTGCCTTCGGTGACCGATTCGCCCAGCGCGGGCAGCAGAACCTCGGTCGCGTCGGATGCTGCCGGAGCCGGAGCCGGGGCCGCCGGTGGCTGCGGGGCAGGTTGGGGTGCCGGGGCGGCAGGTTGGGGGGTCGGGGCGCCTTGTTGGGCCTCGGAGGCGTCGCCAATGATGGCGAGCACCGCGCCGACCGGCGCCTCCTCGTCTTCATTGACCCTGATCTCAAGCAATGTGCCCGAGACCGGAGAGGGGACCTCAGTGTCGACCTTGTCGGTACTCACCTCCAGCAAGGGCTCATCCATCTCGACATGCTCGCCGACTTCCTTGAGCCAACGGGAGACGGTTCCTTCGGTTACGCTCTCGCCCAGCGCGGGCAGGGTGACTTCAGTCGACATGGGTAAGGCTCTCCTTCGAAATGCCATCGATACCATTGTTAGCCTAACCGGAATGGCCGCCCCGCGTCCGGCATGTGTGGCCGGTCGAGGTTAGGATCGCGCGGTCCTTGCCGTGAACGGGCATGGATAATGGACCAGTGAGATCGATCCGGCGACTCTTCTCGCGGACCCCACGCCAGTCAGGCCTCAGTCGCGGCGACCGCGCGCTCGATGATGACAAGCGGGCGTACCTGTTGACGTTCATCCACGACAGGCGTGGTGTCGAGGCCTGGGTTGAGTCTCCGACCAGATTCAACAAGCCATCGCTGTTGCTGGTTGCTCATGACGGCGAGTGGGTCCGGCGGACTGTGCCGTCGGGGGCTTGGGCCTTCGACTTCTGCTCCCGGCACGAGGTGCCGGCCTACCAGGCAGGTGTCGTCCCGTATCCACAGCGTAAGCGGGACTGGGACGCTCGGCACCGCTGAGCCGGGGCTCAGCCGGCCATCGACTGGGCGAGCGCGATCAGCGTGCGCACGCCGGCACCGGTGGCCTGCGTCGGCACGTAGTCATGGGCGGCCTCCCGGTTCCAGGCCGGTCCGGCGATGTCCAGGTGGGCCCAACTCGTGCCGTCCGCCACGAAGTGCTGCAGGAAGGCGGCGGCGAACAGCGCGCCACCGAACCTGTCCTTTTTGGATCGAAGGTCGGCGACCTCCGAGGCCAGTTGGCTCCTGATCTGTGCGGTGATCGGCAGTTGCCAGAACTCCTCGCCTGCGATCTCGGCGGCATCGAGCAGTTGATCGGCGGTGGCGTCCTCATTGGTCATCAGGCCACCGACCCTGGTGCCGAGCGCGACCACGCAGGCACCGGTGAGGGTTGCGACGTCGACCACGAGGTCGGGCCGGTCCTCGTTGGCGCGAGCCAACGCGTCTGCCAGCACGATGCGTCCCTCGCAGTCGGAGTCGATGTTCTCGACCGTGGTGCCGTTGTAGATCGTCAGGACGTCCCCGGGACGGTAGGCCGTGCCAGAGATCATCGACTCGGCAATCGGTGCGTACGTGGTGACGTGCACTGCCAGCCCACGCTCGGCGATGGCGTGGGTGGCCGCGATCACGGCGGCCGCACCAGCCATGTCGTGCTTCATCGTGAGCAGGTGCTCGGCGGATTTGAGGTTGTAGCCGCCGGAGTCGTAGGTGATGCCCTTGCCGACCAGTACCAGGTGCTTGCGTGCTCCCCGCGGATGGAAATCCAGGCGCAGCAGCCGGGGCGGACGCGCGGAGCCCCCGCCCACCGCGAGCAGGCCGCCGAAGCCGGCCTTCGCCAGCGCGCGTTCGTCCAGAACTTCGACCTCGACCCGTTGGTCCTTCAAGTAGGTCCGCGCCTGCTCGACCAGGTCGGACGGCCCAAGCAGGTTGGCCGGCAGATTCGTCCAGTCACGCGCCACACAGACCGCTTGGGCGACGCTGCGTCCAGCGTCGAGCGCCTGCTGGGACGTGCGTGACGAGCCGATCACCCCGATTGATTCGATGGCGCGCGCTGGTGGGTTGCGGCGCAGCGGCACGAAGCCATGGGACGCCAGTAGGGCGCCCTCGACAACAGCTTGCAGCTGGGCGTCCGAGCTGGCTTCCAGGCTGACGACGACGCGGCGCGGTGACGGCGACGTGCTGGATGTGGCATGGCGGACCCCGATCCCGGCAGCCCGCCGCAGGTCCTCGGGACTGAGGTCGAGACTGTCGCCCAGGCCGACGGCCAAGACCCGAACCCCCGGCAGGTTCAGGCAGGTGATCTTGTCGATCTCCGGTTGTGCGCCTTGCTCGGCCAAGGCGGCCAGCAACTGTCCACCTCGACCCGCCAGCCTCTCGACCTCCGGGGTTGCGCCGATCAGGGTGGGGCGGCCCTTGGATGTGGCCAACCCGACGATGACGTCGCTCGCCTTGCCGATCGACTTGACGAGTTCCACCTGCGGCAATTCGGTACGGCCAGGATCGAATTGCGTCGAGTCGAAGAGGGGCTGCTGCGGAGTCGCCATCTGATGCCTTCCAGAGGTTCGGTTCGAGTCTGCTGCTTCAGGCTAGCCCGTCTGCCAACGTGCAGTAGGTTGGCTTGGTCGACTTCCAGTGAGGTGGCGTGATGGATGCTGCGAACCTTTGCCGATCACCGTTGCATGGTGAGCACGAGGCTGCGGGTGCCAAGATGGCCGAATTTGGCGGCTGGCTGATGCCGGTCGAGTACGTCAGCGCCGGCGTGCTCGCCGAACACGCCGCCGTGCGTGGGGGAGTCGGCATCTTCGACGTCTCGCACTTGGGCAAGCTCCTAATCACTGGGGCCGGGACGGTGGACTACCTCAACCGGCAACTCTCCAATGATCTGACACGGATCGCGCCTGGAAAAGCGCAATACCACGTGCTCTGCAACGAGCAAGGCGGTGTGGTGGACGACCTGATCGCCTATCTGGTCAGCCCCGCCGAAGTGCTGCTGATTCCGAACGCCGCCAACACGACCGCGGTCGCGGCACAGCTTGCGGGCGCTGCGCCCGAGGGCATCCAGGTCTCGAACCTGCACCACGAACTGGCGATCATCGCTGTCCAGGGACCACGCTCCAACGAGCTGCTGGATGCGCTCGGTGTGCCCACGCAGATGGGCTACATGGGCTTCGAACGCCTTGATGACAAGGCCACCGTCTGCCGCACCGGCTACACCGGGGAACTTGGCTGCGAATTGGTGATGCCCAACGACCAAGCTGGCGGCTGGTGGCAGCGATTGCTGGACGCAGGCAGCCAACTCGGCGTCCAGGCCTGTGGTCTGGGCGCGCGGGATACCCTGCGCACCGAAATGGGCTACGCCCTGCACGGGCACGAGCTCTCCGC
>CALMKG010000042.1 GCA_937867175.1 uncultured Propionibacterium sp.
CGATCCCGCGCGAGGAGAAGATCTCCCGCGTCCGCCGGATCAGGCCCGGCGAGGGTGGCTCGGTGTCGGCGAGCTTGTAGGTCAGGCCGAGCTCGGCCCACTTGCCGCGTCCCATCTGGTGGAAGGGCAGCACCTCGACCCGCGTGACGGTGGACAGACTGGCCGCGTAGTCCGCGATGGGCTCGATGGTCGCGGGGTCGTCTGTCAGCCCGGGCACGAGGACGAACCGAATCCAGATCTCGACCCCGGACGCCGCCAGACGGCGTCCGAAGTCGAGCGTCGGCTGCAGGCTTCGCCCCCCGGTCACACGGCGATAGGTCTCGTCGTCGCCCGCCTTGACGTCCAGGAGAGCGAGGTCGATGTTCGCCAGAAGTGCATCGTCGACGTTGGGTCCGGCGAAGCCCGAGGTGTCGATCGCCGTGTGGATGCCCTTCTCCTTCGCGCCCGCGAACACGCGGCCCACGAAAGCGGGCTGCAGCAACGCCTCCCCCCCGGACAGGGTCAGCCCGCCTCCCGTCGCCTTGAACACGCCCCGGTAACGCTTGATCCGCTTCAACAGGTCGTCGACCCGCACCGGCAGTCCACGGTGGCCGGCGAGCATATCCGGGTTATGGCAGTACTGGCATCGCAGCGGGCAGCCAGCGAGGAAGACGGTCATCCTCGTCCCCGGACCGTCCACGGCCGTGACCAACTCCCACGAGTGCACGATCCCCACCTCGCCGGTGCGCTGGGCGCTGAACAGTTCCCGACGCGAGAGCCCCGTCACCACGGGGATATCACCGAGGGACGCCGTCTGCAGACGTTCCTCGACCTTGCGGGCCTTCTTCTCCTTCGTGCCCGCAGGCTCGGCCTCAGACGGACTCGTGGAAGGTGCGGGAGAGGACATCAAGTTGCTGCTCGCGCGTGAGCTTGACGAAGTTGACCGCATAGCCTGACACGCGGATGGTCAACTGGGGGTATTTCTCCGGATTCTCCATGGCGTCCACGAGGGTCTCGCGGTTCAGCACGTTGATGTTCGCGTGGTAGAGGCCCTCGGCAATGCCGGCGTCCAAGATGCCGATCAGGTTCCCGACGCGCTCCTGTTGGGTGCGGCCCAAGGCGGGGGGCGTGATGGTGTTGGTCAGCGAGATCCCGTCGAGCGCATCGCCGTAGTCGATCTTGCCGACGCTCAGCATGGACGCCAGCATGCCGTGGGTATCGCGGCCGTTCTCCGGGTTCGCGCCGGGGGCGAACGGGGTGCCTGCCTCGTGGCCGCAGGGGAACGCTCCCGTGGCCTTGCCGTAGACGACGTTCGATGTGATCGTGAGCACCGACTGGGTGGGGATGGCGTCCCGGTACAACTTGATGGCGCGGATCTTCTCCATCACCGTCGAGACGACCTTGACCGCCAACTGGTCGGCTCGGTCGTCGTCGTTGCCGTACATCGGGAACTCACCCACGGTCCGGTAGTCGACGACCAGCCCGGTGGCGTCCCGAACCGGGGTCACCTCGGCGTACTTGATGGCCGACAGTGAATCGGCCACGATCGACAAACCTGCGATGCCGCAGCCCATGGTCCGGAGGACCTCGTGGTCGTGCAGCGCCATCTCGATTGCCTCGTAGGCGTACTTGTCATGGCAGTAGTGGATGATGTTCAGGGCCTCGACGTAGGTGCCGACCGCCTCGGTGAGCATCTCGTCGAACTTCGCCCACACCGTTTCGAAGTCAAGCGGGCCGTCGCCGCCGATCGGGTCGTGACCGGGGACGATCGTCTTGCCTGACACCTCGTCGCGTCCGCCGTTGATCGCGTAGAGCAGAGCCTTGGCGCAGTTGAGGCGGGCCCCGAAGAACTGCATCTGCTTGCCGATGGCCATGGGTGAGACACAACATGCGATGCCCGTGTCATCGCCCCAATGGCCGCGGATCTCGCAGTCGGACTCGTACTGGATCGCCGAGGTCTCGATCGAGATCAGGCTGCAGAACTCCTTGTAGCCCTTGGGGAGAGAAGCGTCCCAGTAGATGGTGATGTTCGGCTCGGGTGCCGGGCCCAGGTTGCGGAGCGTCTGCAGGAGCCGGAAGGACGTCTTGGTCACGAGCGGCCGGCCGTCGTTGGCGAACCCGCCGTCGGACCAGGTGGCCCAGTAGGGGTCGCCGGAGAAGATCTGGTCGTAGTCGATCGTGCGGAGGAAGCGCACGATCCGCAGCTTGGTGACCAGCGCGTCGATGATCTCCTGCGCCTGGGCTTCGGTCAGGATCCCGGCCGCGAAGTCGCGCTCGGCGTAGACGTCGAAGAATCCGGACAGGCGGCCGATGCTCATGGCGGCGCCGTCCTGGGACTTCACGGACGCCAGGTAGGCGAGGTAGGTCCACTGGACGGCCTCGTGGAAGGTGCGCGCTGGACGCGAGAGGTCGAAGCCGTACAAGGTGCCGAGGATCTTGAGTTTCTTAAGCGCCTTGATCTGGTCGGCGTGCTCCTCGCGGTAGCGGGCCCAGTGGTAGCTGAATTCTTGGCCCAACACCTCGTCCGCGTCGGCCTTCTTGGCCTCGATGAGCCGATCGACGCCGTACAGCGCGACCCGGCGATAGTCGCCGATGATGCGGCCGCGACCGTAGGCGTCCGGAAGGCCCGTGACGAGGTGGGAGCTGCGGGCCGCCCGGATCCGCGGCGTGTAGATGTCGAAGACCGCCTCGTTGTGGGTCTTGCGGTACTTGGTGAAGATCTCCTTGACCCGCTCGTCGACCTCCATGCCCGCCTCTTTGATGGCGGTCTCCACCATGCGCCAGCCACCGTTGGGCATCATGGCCCGCTTGAGCGGGACGTCGGTCTGCAGGCCCACGATCACGTCGTCGTCGGAGCAGATGTAGCCGGCCGGGAAGGCGTCGATGTCGGCGGGGGTGTGCGTGTCTATGTCGTAAATGCGGCGCGTCCGCTCCACCGACAGGTAGTCGCGCTGGAGCGTGTCCCACACGTTGAGCGTCTTGGCCGTGGCGCCCTCAAGGAACGAGGCGTCCCCCTCGTACGGGGTGTAGTTCGCCATGATGAAGTCACGGGGATCGATCGAGTCGGTCCAGGCTCCGGGGGTGAACCCCTCCCAGGCGTCCTGGCGGACGGCTGTCTCTTGGTCGGCTTGGGTAGTCATGTAGCTCCTGAGTTCGGTGGTGGTGGTCGCTCTGTGGAGGGCTTGCCGTGTGAGTTCCGGTCAGGGTCACGGGCCAGCGGGCTCGAGCTCCCGCTGCGCGGCCAGCGCACCTGGGAAACATCCTACCGCTCCCTGATTCTTCCCTGGGGCGAAACCCGATCGGG
>CALMKG010000043.1 GCA_937867175.1 uncultured Propionibacterium sp.
CCCCGCAGCTGTGGGCGATGGCCGGCGACCTCAACAACCCGGACGACCGGGAGGCCTTCCTGCAGGGCACCATCGAACGGTTCGGGCGCCTCGACATCCTGGTCAACAACGCGGGTGTCGCGCCGCGCGTGCGCCGCGACCTGCTTGAGGTGGACGAGCAGTCCTGGGACTTCGTCCTCGACACCAACCTGAAGGCGAACTTCTTCCTGACCCAGCGGGTCGCGCAGCTGATGATGGCCCAGCGGCCGGTCGACGGCGCCCGTGGTTTCATCATCAACTACGGCTCACTCAACAGTTACGTGGTGGCCACCGATCGGGTGGAGTACTGCGCGTCCAAGGCTGGTATCGCGATGCTGACGCAGGTCTTCGCGCGCCGCCTCGCGCCCGAGCAGATCTACGTCTACGAGGTGCGCCCTGGCGTCATCGACACCCCGATGACCTCGGTGGTGCACGAGAAGTACACGCGCATGATCGAACAGGAGGATGCGTTTCCGATCGCCCGTTGGGGTCAGCCGTCCGATGTCGCATTGGCGATCTCGGCGCTGGTCAGCGGGAAATTCCGCTACTCCACCGGCGAGGTCATCAACGTGGACGGCGGCTTCCATCTGCGCAAGCTCTGAGGCCCCGGGTGGCAGAAGTGGGTGCACAAAACGCAGCAGACCGACACCAACTGCACCCAATCGTGCGGCAGGGGTGGTCCGGGGCCACCGCTGTCGTCCGCCTGGGCGCCGCAGCGGCGTAGATTCCTTGCCGTGACCAGCACGACATCCGAGCTCGCCGCGTTCGACTTCAACAAGATCCGGTGGGCGTACTTCGGCCTGTTGATCGGCATGTTCGCCTCGTCAATCAGCCAGACCATCGTCAGCCCGGCCATCCCGCGGATCGTCGCCGACCTGGGCGGGATGGCCTACTACGCTTGGCTGTCCACCATCGTGATGCTCGTCGCCGCCGTCGTTACCCCGATCAGCGGCAAGCTGTCCGACATCTTCGGACGCCGCCGCTTCTACATCGTCGGGCTGGTCATCTTCATGGTGGGCTCGGCGTTGTCGGGCTTGGCGATGAGCTTCTACTTCCTGATCTTCTCCCGGGCGGTCCAGGGGGTCGGCATGGGCATCTTGATGCCCTTGTCGCAGACCATCCTGGGCGATCTGATCCCGGCCCGGCAGCGCGGCAAGTACCAGGGCTACATGGGTGCGGTGATGGGTGCCTCGCAGGTGGCCGGGCCGCTGATCGGCGGCTGGATCACCGACGTGTCGAGTTGGCGGTGGTTGTTCTACATCGCGTTGCCGGTGGGGCTGGTCGCGCTGTTCATCATCATTCGCCACCTCCGGATTCCCGAGTTGGACGTCGCGTCGAAGATCGACTACGCGGGTATCTCGACCATGACCGTCGGCGTCACCGCCACCCTGCTGGGCATCAGCCTGGGCGGGACGACCGGTTGGCGCCATCCTCAGGTGTTGGCCATGCTGGGCCTGGGTGTGGTCTTCCTGGTGGCGTTCGTCCTTGTCGAGCTGCGGGCTGCCGAGCCGATCGTGCCGATGCGGTTGTTCGGCAACTCGGTCTTCACCTGGTCGACCCTTGCCGCGTTCGCGATGAACATGGCGCTGATGTCGATCGTGATCTACGTGCCGGTCTATGCGCAGGGTGTGCTTGGTGTCAGCGCCACCCAGTCGGGTCTGATCCTGATCCCGATGAATGTGGCCCTGTTCGCGGCGGGTATCGTCATCGGTCAGCTGACCACCCGAACCGGCCGCTACAAGGAGTTCATGGTTGGCGGCACCGGTGTGATGCTGGTCGGGGCGCTGCTCATGACGCGGTTGGGCGGCGACTCCACTCCCGGCGCGCTGACGCTGGTCACGATGGTTTTCGGGTTGGGTGTCGGGATGGCCTTCCAGCTGTACACGCTGGCCGTGCAGAACTCGGTGCAGCGCCGCGATCTGGGGGTGGCGACCTCCGCGCTGCAGTTCTTCCGCAACATCGGCAACACGCTGGGCACCGCGGTTGCCGGTTCCATCATGGCGACGCGGTTGGCGTCCGGCGTCGAGGCCGGCATGACGCCCGAGATCGTCGAGCAACTGCCGGCGTCCGGATTGAACGTCAACGACGTGCTGCAGCCGGACGTGCTGGCCGTGCTGCCCCCGGACGTCGCGCGGCTGCTGCATGACGCGCTGGCCGGGGCGATGCAGGGGGTCTTCGCTGTGGTGCCGATTCTCGCGCTGGCTTCGATGGCCGCCACGCTGTTCATCAAACCACTGCCGCTACGTGAAACGCTCGGCACATTGGAGGAGCAGGGCCGCGGTCTGCTCGACTCCACCGCGATGTCGAGCCCCGACATGGAGCGCGTCCTGTCGTCGCCGGAGGACTATCACCTGCGCAGCCGGGAACGCCTGATGGGTGCCCACCTGCTGATGGTCGCCGAGCAGGTCGGGGACGCGAACCCGATCCTGCGGGACGCCGTCACCGAGTTCGGCGGCGGCGACTTGGCACGTGGCCTACAGCTGTTGCGATCGACCGGGACGATGCTGTTGGCGCAGGATCCGGCCACGATCGACGCCCACGAGGCGTTCGCGGTGGAGTTGTCGAAACGCGGCAAGCGGGCGGCGATGCTCAGCGACGAACTGACCGACCGGCTTTACCAGGTGTCGTCGCGGGTCGCCATCGAGTTGGCCCAGACCCCGGTCAAGCCGCACACCCGCACCGTGGACGGCATCGACGGTGCCGGGCTGGAGCGCGCGGTGTGGATGCTGAACAGCGCCTTGGTCGCAGACCTCGCGTCCCGACGTTGGCCGGAGCCGGGTAGCGCGGCAGGACCGGGCGAACCGGACAGGAAGGTCTGACTAGCTGTCTAGACATCTAGCCCGATTTTGGTCTAGTCTGGCTGTCACGCCGTAGCTGTCGATGACACTCGATGGGGATCTTCATCGCAACTGCGATTGGTCGCACGACTCCAGCCGGCAGACATCGCGGCCCCTCCCGAAAGGAGCATCACAATGCTTGCAGCGGTTCTCCGAGGACCAAAGCAACTGGACATCACCGAGATCGGCACGCCGGAGCCGGGGGAGGGTGAGATTCTCCTGAAGGTTGGCGCCAACACCGTCTGCGGAACCGATCTGCGAATCCTTCGGGGCGAGAAGACCGCAGGCGTGCGTCCCGGCGTCGTCCTGGGGCACGAGATCGCCGGGACGATCGCGGCGCTCGGCAAGGGTGTGGCCGGCTACCGGGTGGGCGACGCAGCCGTTGTGACACCCGCGGTCAGCTGTGGAACGTGCTTCTACTGCCTGCGCGACAGGGAGCAGCTTTGCGACAACACCGACATCTTCGGATACAACATCGACGGTGGCCTGGCCGAGTACTGCCTCATCCCGAAGCGCGCCGTGGACCGCAAGTACATCTCGGTGGCGAAGGCCGGCACGCCGATGACGGCGCTGTCGCTGTCCGAGCCACTGAGTTGCGTGCTGAACGGCCTTGACAACTACAAGGCGGGGCTCGGCGACACGGTGGTCATCATCGGGGCAGGCCCCATCGGTCTGCTGCACATGACCGTCTGCCGGCTTGCCGGCGCCACGCAGATCATCGTCTCCGATCTGTCCGAGACCCGGCGGGCGACGGCGTCCTGCCTGGGTGCCGACATCACCGTCGATTCCCGGAACGAAGACCTCGAGACGGTCGTCAAGGACGCCACGAACGGGCATGGTGCTGACGTCGTCGTCATCGCCATCGGACGCCCAGAGTTGCTCGCGCAGGCCATTGGCCTGGTCCGGAAGGGCGGCTACGTCTGCGCCTTCGCTGGCTTCCCCAAAGGCAGTACCGCTGCCGTCGATCCCAACACGATCCACTACGGCGAGATCACGCTTGTGGGGGCCGCCAACGCCAAACGACGCCAGACCGAGGAGGCCTTGCGGCTGATCGAGAACCGCCTCATCCCGGCCGAGACCATCGTCAGTCACACCTTCCCCCTGCAGCAGGCGGCTGAGGCCATCGAGTTCTCCGCCTCCGGCGAGGGGATCAAGATCGCCGTGGTGCCCTGACGCGTCCAGACCCGGCCCCGCCTTCGGCACCAGTCCGCCTTCAACCAGACAATCCAAACAGGAGAGAAGATGCTCATCGGTCTCAAGGAAGCACTCGATTTCGGCGAACAGCACAATTGCGGCATCGCGGCCATCAACACCCCGACGTTCGAGATGTTGGTAGCCACCATCAACGTCGCCGAGCGGTACAACATCCCGATGATCCTCCAGCACGCCGAGGTGCATGAACCGGTCAACTCGATCGAGCACATCGGGCCCGCCATGGTTGAGCTGGCCAAGCGCTCAACCGCTCCGCTGGTCGTCCACGTAGACCACGGCGAGTCGTACGACTTCGTCAAGCGTGGTTTCGACGTCGGTTTCAATTCCGCGATGTTCGACGGTTCTCGGCTGCCCTACGAAGAGAACCTCAAAGTGACCAAGGACGTCGTCGCGCTGGCCAACGAGTACGGGTATGGCGTCGAGGCAGAACTGGGCGTCATGCCCGGGCGCGAGGACGGCGAGGACAGTGACGCCGGGGTGGGCGACGCGGCCCTGTACACCGATCCCGAGCTCGCCGCCGAGTTCGTGGCCGCAACCGGGGTCACGGCGCTGGCTTGCTCGTTCGGCACCGTGCACGGGCTCTACAAGGCCGAGCCGAAGATCGACTACGAGCTCATCTCGGTGCTGCGCGAGCGCACCGGGGTGCCCATCGTCATGCACGGAGGGTCGGGGCTCAGCGCCAAGGAATACCGTGAGTGCATCGTGCGCGGGGTGCAGAAGATCAACTACTACACCTACGCCGACAAGGCCGCGCTGGAGGGTGCCAAGCAGTTCCTCGCCGAGCACCCCGAAACCTACGTCTTCGCCCCGGTGTCAGTGGTGGTAGGACGCGCAGTCGAGGCGAACCTTGATGAGCTGGTTCAGGCCCTCTACGAGGGTCAACTGAACCGGTGAGCGGGTCTTCCAGGTGACATCGATCCCGGGCCGCGGCGACCGGTTCACGCCTCGCTACGTTGCCATAGAACAGGAGCTTCGCGCCCGGGTCGCCAGCCTGAAGCCGCACGACGCCCTGCCGAGCGACGCGGAGCTGTGCACCGAGTTCCGCGTGAGCCGGATGACGGCCAGGGCGGCGGTCAAGCAGCTGGTCGAGGACGGGCTGGTTTACCGGGAGCCCGGGCGGGGAACCTATGTTGCCCCGCCGGTGGTCGACCGGCAGCTTTCGAACCTGCTCGGGTTCACCGCAGAGATGGCCGCAAAGGGGTTGGTACCAACATCGACGGTGCTGGAGGCGAGGGTGGCGGTCGGCGACGAGTCCCAGACCGAGCAGCTCGGCCTGCCGGCCGGCAGCGAAGTGGTGGTGATCCGGCGCGTCCGCCGGGCCGACGGGGTTCCCTTGGTCTTGGATCACAACACGTTGCCGCTCCGCTGCGTCGGCGTCCTCGACACCGATCTGGAGAACGGCTCACTGCACGCCGCGCTGGTGGCTCAGGGGGTGATCCCGGCGCGCGGCACCAGTGTCGTCACCGCTGAATTGGCCACGCCCGTCGATTCGGAGCAGCTGTCGGTGAAGCGCGGATCCCCGCTGGTGGTGGAACGGCGTCTCATCCGTGACACCAGGGGTCTGCCGATGGAGTGGACCGAGAGCCGCTATGTGCCGGAACGGTACAAGATCACCGCCCAGTTCACCGTGGAGCTGCCGCCGAGCGCCCCAGCACGCGACTAGGTAGCGCACCCCCACAAGCCGCAGCGGGAATGGGTGCCGGAAACGTCGCAGACGCACCATTTCTGCACCCATTAACCGCAATCCACCCGTGTCGGGTGATGGCTGCGGCTCCCAGAGCCACGATGATGGTCGAAAACCAGACCAATGAGGGGCAGTCACATGTGGCACTTGGACATTCCGACGCAAGATGAACTCCGCGCCTTGGCGCAGACGCGTGGCTACGGTGTCGTGTCACTGTTCATGCCGACAACCCCGATCACCGCGCACATCGGGGCAAGCACCATCGCCTTCCGGAACCTGGTTGACGCTGCGCTCATACAACTGCGTGCGAATACCGACCACTCGCGCGATGACGTTGCCGCGGTCGCAGACCAGCTTGCCGAACTCGGTGAAGACCCCAATTTCTGGGCGAATCAGGCGTGGGGGCTCGGCGTCATCACGACCCCGACCAAGCAGTGGACCTTCCGTTTGCCGCATGCGCCGACAGAGTCGGTCTTCGTGGATGATCGCGCGCACATTCTCCCGCTGATCGCGGCGGCGTCCGAAACGGTGGACGCCCATGTGCTGTGCCTGTCCGAAGGTGCGGTGAGGTTGGTCGACGTGGCTTCGGATCTGCCTCCGCAGGAGGTCCCCGTTCCGGGGCTGCCGACCAGCGCTGCCGACTTCGCCGGCAAGACCACCACCGGTGATCGCACCTTCATCGGACGCAACGTCTCGGCGCAGGAACGTTCGGCGCTCCGGAAGTACTCGCGGGCCGTCGACACTGCGCTGCGGCCTGTGCTGCGCGCCGATGAGCGTCCGCTGGTGCTGATGGCCCCGCAGCCGATCGCCGCCATCTTCCGTAGTGTCTGCCAATCTCCCTACCTGGTGGACGAGGGGCTGGACGCCAACGCCGAGCGGCTGAGCGTCACCGAAGTCGCCGAGGCAGTCGTGCCGGTCCTCGGTCAAGTGCAGGCAGCCGAGGACGCCCGCTTGGCGCAGTTGGTGAGTGATCGGCGTTCGGCAGGCCGGGTGGCCACCGATCTCGCCAACATCGCCAAGTTCGTGACCCGGGGCGGCGTCGACATGTTGATCCTCGATCGGGACGCCAAGCAGTACGGCGGGATCGATGACGCCGGCGCGGTCGCGTTCGACGCGGACGGAGGCCCGCTGTCCGACGAGCTGGCACTGCGGACGCTGCAGATGGGGGGTCGGGTGCTGGCGGTGGAGGCCGACCGGGTGCCGGACGGCTTGTCGATGGTGGCGATCCTGCGCTACTAGACCTGCCCAGCAGCTTGTGGGTGCGGAACGTGCCGCAGACGCACCATTTCTGCACCCACTACGCGCGGTTCACCGACCCATCGTCCTCGCTCTGGACGTCGAACCCGTGTCCCTACCGTCCTCAGGGACTGATCGCGCCCAGGGAGGGCGACGACAAGGCCCGGGCGGATCGTCCCGCGACTTCTTCGCGGACGGCGGGGTTCTAAACCAAGTACTCGACCAGCCGGGCCGCCAGCTCCCGAACCGCGAACTCGCGGGCCGGGTACCGGTCCATCGGGTCGGCGTCGAACGCGCCCGCGACCGGGTGGATCATCACCTCGTCCACGTCGAAGCGGTCGGTGAGTTCGAAGATCGACTCTGCGACCTGGTGCGGTTCGCCGATCAGCCATGGTTCGGTGATCGCCTGCCATGCCTCGGCCGGCAGCGGCTGCGGAGCGCGTTCTGCCTGCTCAACGGTCATCAACTCGATCGGGCGTCCTAGTCGCAGCTGCGCCATGGCGTGCTGGTAGGGCAACGAGAGCCGGCGCGCCGTGCCGGCGTCCTTGGCCACCACCACGTTCACCGAGACGAAGGCTTTCGGGCGTCCCTCGCCTTGGAAGGACTGCCGGTAGATCCGGAGCGCCTCGTCGGCGCCCTGCCCCGAGAAGTGGTGCGCGAAGACGTAGGGCAGGCCCAGCTCGCCGGCCAGCGCGGCCGAGTAGCCGGACGAGCCGAGCAGCCAGACCGGCGGGGCGCTGACCGGCTGCGGGCTGGCCTTGATTTCGAAGCGGCGTCCATCGATGTCGACCCCCAGGCCGTTGTCGCCCAGCAAGGCGATCACCTGGTTCACCCACGACGGGAATTCGCGCAGGGTCTCATCGGGACGCCCACCGCGCAGCGCCCAACTGGTCACCGGGTCGGTGCCGGGGGCGCGTCCGATGCCGAGGTCGATGCGGCCCGGGAAGGCGGCCTCGAGCAGCGCGAACTGCTCGGCCACCACCAGCGGGGCATGGTTCGGCAGCATCACGCCGCCTGATCCGACTCTGATTTGGTCGGTCCGGGACGCCAGCATCGCGATCAGCACCGGGGGATTGGTCGAGGCGACCGAGGCCGTGTTGTGGTGCTCGGCGACCCAGTACCTGATGCAGTTGCTCCGGTCGGCGACCTGCGCGAGCGCAAACGAGGACGCCAGCGCCTGTCCGTTGGACTGGCCACGGCGCACAGGGATGAGGTCGAGGACCGACAGCTGCACCATGAACCGAGCCTACGTTGGTCGACTCCGCTGGGCGAAAAGTGGTTGCCTCCCGTTGCCATCCCGGTATCGGTCGGCATCGGGCCGTCGGACGCCCCGGGCTAGGTTTGCGCGGGCCACCAGGCCAAAGTCATGGACCCGAAGACCGCCATCGCCGGACGCCCCGGGCTCGG
>CALMKG010000044.1 GCA_937867175.1 uncultured Propionibacterium sp.
GATCTCGCCGGTCAGGTCGTTCAATCGTGCCAGGTTCGCCTGCGTGGACTCCAGCTTGCGAACCGCCTTCTCCTTGCGGCGGCGATGCTTCAGGACGCCGGCGGCCTCCTCGATGAAGCCTCGCCTGGCCTCCGGGGTTGCCTGCAGGATCTGGTCCAATTGGCCTTGGCCGACGATGACGTGCATTTCGCGTCCCATGCCGGTATCGCTGAGCAACTCCTGCACGTCGAGCAGTCGGACAGTCTGACCGTTGATCGCATACTCGGAGCCACCACTTCGGAACAGCGTCCGGCTGATGGTGACCTCGGTGAACTCGAGTGGAAGTGCTCCGTCGGTGTTGTCGATGGTCAGCGTGACCTCGGCGCGGCCCAGTGGTGCCCGCCCGGCGGTGCCGGCGAAGATGACGTCCTCCATCTTTCCGCCGCGTAGCGACTTGGCTCCCTGCTCGCCCATCACCCACGCCAAGGCGTCCACCACGTTCGATTTCCCTGAACCGTTGGGTCCGACGATGGCGGTGATGCCGGGCTCGAAGTTCAGCGTCGTCGCCGAGGCGAACGACTTGAATCCCCTCAGTGCCAGGCTCTTGAGATACACCCTCAGCTGACTCCAGCCCCAGGCCGTGTGAGGCTGGGCTTCCGGGTATCCGAGTCCGGAACCTCACGGAAGGTCCACAACTTGTTCACTATGTAGTTGATCGGCATGGTCAGCAAGATCGTGAACAACTGGGCCCAGTAGGCCCGGGCGCGCAACCCCTCGTGGTCGTTGAACCACGGGTCGGGCAGGTAGATCGGCGAGGAGGGATTCGTGAAGCCGACCTTGAGCACGGCGCCCGCGGCAGCAGCCACCAGGCCGATGATGAAGAAGGGCCAGAACTCCGCCCACCAGCCACGCATTCGATCCCGGCGGAAGGTCCAGACCCGGTTCAGCTGGAAGTTCCACAGGTTCGCCACCAGGAATCCGACGATCCAAACCAACAGGGTCCAGCGGAACGCCCACGGTCCAGGTAACTGGAACAGGACCCGGTTGTCGTTGCCGACCCCGCCGTTCAGCTGGGTCATGATGTAGGCAACCACCAGGTTGACCACCACGCCCGAGCCGCCGACCATGCCGAACCTGACGAACTCCGCGAATGTTCGGCGCCAATCCCGGCGTTCCCGCCCGGGTTCACTACTCATGGCGAACAAACCTATCCTCGGTACCTGTGTCGCCGCACGCCAACCCGCCAGGTGTCACTGCGCGTCAGCCCTTCGGCGTGGCCTGCGCTGGCAGCCGGGGCAACGATAGGACGAGCGATTCATGAACGGCTCCCGCACGATCGGGGTGCCGCAGCGATCGCAGGGCTGGTCCTGGCGGCCATATGCGGCCAGGTTTCGGCTGAAGTAGCCGGAAGAACCGTTGATGTCCACGTAGAGGGCGTCGAAGCTGGTGCCCCCTTGGGTTAGTGATTCTGTCATCACCGCGCGGGCTGTGGACAGCAGTTCCACCGCCCGGCGCTGACTCAGCGAAGCGTTCGGTTGCTCGTAGTGCAACCGACACCGCCAAAGCGTCTCATCGGCGTAGATGTTGCCGATTCCGCTGACCAACGTCTGATCGAGCAGGGAGCGCTTGACGGTGGACCGCTTGGCGCGTAGCCGCCGGGCCACTGCCTCGGGGTCGAAGTCCGGATCGAAAGGGTCCAAGGCAATGTGGCCGATCTGAGGGGGCAGTTCCGCCCCGTCGGCTGACAACTGCAGGCCGCCGAACATCCGCTGGTCCACGAAGCGCAGCTGCCGACCGTCGTCGTCGAAGTCGAACTGCACTCTGGTGTTGGGCAGCAACGGGGCGTCCGGCAGGTCGACTCGGAATTGGCCACTCATGCCCAAGTGCACGAGCAGAGCGTCGCCATCATCGAACGGTATCCACAGGTACTTGCCGCGTCGGCGTGGTTCGGCCATGGTGCGTCCGGCCAGTTCGGCCGCGAATCCCTGGGCCCCGGCTGGGTGATAACGTACCGGCCGCGGATGCAGCACGCGCACCTGGGCCAACGTCCGACCGGCCACGACTGGGGTCAGCCCGGCACGGATGACCTCGACTTCGGGAAGTTCAGGCATTCTTTTCGGACGCCTCGGCATCGGCCGCGGCCCGTCGCTCGGCGTTCAATGCCTTGAAGGCTGCGGCTGCCGCCTGCTGCTCGGCCTGCTTCTTGTTCTGTCCGTGCCCGGGCCCGAACCTGCGGTCGCCCAGCACCGCCCAGGCGTCGAAGCGTTTGTCGTGGTCTGGTCCGGACTCGGTGATCATGTAGACAGTGGGGGCCAGCCCGAGCGCAGCTGCGACCTCTTGCAGAGAGGTCTTCCAGTCCAGGCCGGCACCCAAGGTCGCCGCATGGTCGATCAGTGGATCGAAGAGATGGTGGACGAGCCGCTCGGCGCCGCAGCGCCCTGCATCCAGGTAGACCGCGCCGATCAGAGCCTCCATGGTGTCGGCCAAAATGGACGTCTTGTCGCTGCCACCAGTGCTGAGCTCGCCACGTCCCAGCTTGATCATCTTGCCGACCGAAAGCCCTCGGGCGACCGCCGCCAGACTCACCGCGCTCACCACTTTGGCGCGCAGCTTGGCCAGTTGCCCCTCGGCCAGATCGGGATGGCTGCGGTACAGGTGTTCGGTGACGATGACACCGAGCACGGAGTCACCCAAGAACTCCAACCGTTCGTTGGTCGGAATCTGGCCGTTCTCGTAGGAGAACGACCGATGGGTCAACGCCAGATCGAGGAGCTCGGCATCCAACTCGATGCCGAGCTCCTCGATCAGCGAAATGAACGGCGGTGATGATGACTGGGTGCCGCCAGTCCGAGCGCCCACGCGCAGGTCAGGACTCGAGAACCTGACGCCGATCGCCGCGCGGCCCGTACTGTCCGCAGGACGGGCACGCGGTGTGCGGCAGGTGCTGCTCGCGGCATGCCGGGTTTGCACAAGTCACGGTCTGCACCGCGGTCGCCTTCCACTGGGAACGACGAGACCGCGTGTTGCTGCGGGACATCCTCCGCTTCGGAACAGCCACGGTGGTTCTCCTTCATAATGGGTGCCCGCGGGTGTTTGCGGGAGCCGCTTTCGGGCCAAGTCTTCGACGTCCGTCGAGACGCACGCCTGCCAACTTTACCAACCGGTGCCGCCGACCGCAAAACACCAGATCAGGCGCCGGAACGCCGACCGATGGGTCAACGTCGGTCGGTCTGGTCGGTCAGTCCCTGGAGCGCCGCCCATCGCGGATCGACCTGCGGCTCGTGCCGATGGCTGGGATCGTCGTTGAGCGCGAATCCGCACTGCGGGCACAGACCCAGGCAATCATCACGGCACAACGGGACGAAGGGCAGCTCCAAGACGATCGCATCTCGCATCGGCGGTTCGAGGTCGATGTGGTCGTCGACGATGAAGAGCGAGTCCTCCTCTGCCGGACGCCCTGGGTAGTAGTACAGGTCTTGCAGGTCGAAGTCGCGGTGATCGCTGACCTCACCGAGGCAGCGCGCGCACTCCCCCACCAGATCGGCCGAGACCACGCCCGTGGCGAGCACGCCTTCGCTCACCGATTCGAGCCTGAGGTCTATGTCGATCGGGCTGCCTTCCGGGACCCGGATCATCCCGACCCCCAAAGCCGCCGGGGCGGGGATCTCCCTGCTCAGTGACTTCATCTCGCCCGGACGACGCATCAGCTCGTGGATGCCGACCACCCATGGCGAGCGTGGGTCGAGGGAATGTTGCACCATCACCCGACCAGCCTATCGGCCCAGGGAAACAGCCAGTCAGCGTCCTACCTTGGCCAGCACCGCCCGGTTGACGGCGTCGGTGACGAACAGGCTGATATCGGCACCGTTGAAGGCGACCTCCCTGAGCAGCGAACTGGAGATCGTGCCGAACTCGCGGCCCGCCGGCAGCAGGACCGTCTCGACGCCCGACAGCTGCCGGTTCAGCTGAGACATCTGCAGTTCGTAGTCGAAGTCGGAGCTGAACCGTACGCCCTTGACTATCACCCTGGCGTTCCGCTCGCGGCAGAAGTCGACCAGCAGCCCCTCGATTGGGGCCACCTGCACATTCGGCAGGTCGGCGACCGCGTCGGCGCACAACCGCATGCGCTCGTCGAAGTCGAACATGTAGTTCTTGGTGGTGTTGCGTCCGACCGCCACGAAGACCTCCGAGAAGACAGCCGCGGCGCGGGCGATGATGTCGAGGTGGCCACGAGTGATCGGGTCGAACGATCCGGGACAGACTGCTCGGACGATGTCGGTCGTGGCGTTGCTCATTGGCCCCCCTCGGGATCGGCTGCCGGGCGTCCGAAATGCAGCTGGGTCTCACCGTAGCGCCGCGTCCAGTTGTCTGCGAGCGCCGAAGGCCAGCGGGGCATCGGATCTCGGCGCGATCGCTCCACCACGACCAGCCCGTCACCTGCCAGCCAACCCTCGGTCACGCGCGCCAATACCGCCTCCACTTCGGCCGTGTCCGTCGAGTAGGGCGGGTCGAGCCAGACGACGTCGAAGGGCTCCGGAGAACCTGCCAGAAATGTGGCCACGTTGACAGGCTGCACTTGAACACGGTCGGTCAGCCGAGCGGCGGCCACATTGTGCCGGATCGATTCGAGGGCCTGTCGATGGTTCTCGACCAGCACTGCCCGACTGGCGCCGCGACTGACCGCCTCCAGCCCGATGGCCCCTGATCCCGCGTAGAGGTCCAGCAGCCGGACGTCGGCCAATTGCTCCTCAGGCGCCGCATCGGCAGCACCTGCCCAAGTGGCCAGCATCGAAAACAGCGCCTCCCGCACCCGGTCGGTGGTGGGACGGGTCCGCTCCCCGGCAGGCGCGCGCAGCTGGGCGCCGCGGGCGCGTCCGGCGATGATCCTGCTCATTGGGGCAGCGTAGCCGGTGACGATCGAACACACCGGCAGCCGACCGTTCACAAGCCGGTGGACGGGGCCTGCGCCCAAGTCCTGACATCGCAACGCTGGTTGCGCTTGAATGGGGGCATGGCAGACATGAACAGCCCCGTGACCATCATCCCGGAGGACTCCTGCTGGGGTTACCTTGCCTCACAAGAGGTGGGACGCCTCGGCGTGAGCTCGCACGACGTGCCAGAGATCTTCCCCATCAACTACTACGTGGACGGGGAATCGATCATCTTCCGCTCGGCAGAGGGCAGCAAGATGGATCAGCTGGCGCTCAACCGCAACGTCGTCTTCGAAGTCGATGGCTGGACCGACGAGGGCGGCTGGAGCGTCATGGTCAAGGGCGTCGCCGAGCGCATCACCGATGAGCAGGAACTCGCGCGCGCCCGCAAGGCGCCGCTGCTGCCCTGGGTGCCCACGGTCAAGACGATCTTCGTGCGCGTCAACCCGACCATCGGGGTCAGTGGACGGCACTTCGTCTTCGGAGCAGAGCCCGTCCAGGGCTGACC
>CALMKG010000045.1 GCA_937867175.1 uncultured Propionibacterium sp.
GCCGCTGGTCAGCGTCATCATTCCCGTCCACAACGCGGCTGCCTACCTGCAGCAGTGCCTCGATTCGGTGCTGAACCAGACACTGCGCGGCATCGAGGTGATCGCGGTGGACGACGCCTCCACCGACGCCAGCCCGACGCTGCTGGCCGAAATCCAGGCGCGGGACGACCGCCTGCGAATCGAGACATTCCGCAACAACCGCGGGGTGTCTGCTGCGCGCAATGCGGGTCTGGCTACCGCACGCGGAGAGTTCGTGGCGTTCGTGGATGCCGACGACTACGTGGAGCTTTCGATGTACGAGACGATGCTGGCAGCCGCCCGATCGCTCGTTAGCGAAGTGGTCTCCTGCGGCATTGACACGGTCGATCAATGGGGGGCGCAGCTCAACGCCACGCCGTTCCCGATGCCAGCTGGACTCCGACACGACCCCGAAGAGATGCGGGAGCGCCTCCACGAGGCGTTCGCCGTGCGAATGCTGTGGTACCCCGTTCGGAGCCTGTACAGCCGTGACCTGCTGGTCCGTCAAGGGCTGTTCTTCGACAAGGGAGTCCGCAAGGGGGAGGATTCGCTGTTCAACCTGAAGGTGCTCCACTTCGCTGACGGCGTCTGTTGCATCCCAGACGTGATGTACCACTACCGCCAGCACGCGGCGAGCGCTACGGCGAGGCCGTTGGCGAGTGAGAGTGAGAACTTGGCGAATCTGGCCAAGGGTGTGCTCGGGTTCTACGCCGAGCTTGGTGACGACGAGCGGGCCCGGCGTGACTTCTACCGCCATGTCCTTCGCAGCGACCTGCCCACGGCTCTCGTGAGGCTTGACACCCATCCGGACAGGAAGCGCCAGATACGCGAGCTCACGCACCTGGCAGTCGTCCGCGACGCGTTCTGTGACCAGCCTCTGCGGGACTTGCACGTGCCCGGCAGCGTGCTCGTCCTCCTCGCAGCGGCAAGGGCAAGAATGGTGGGGGTGCTGACTGTCGCTGTGCGCGCGCGAGCCATGAAATCGCCACGATCTCAGTCGACAAGGAGGCCGCCAATGGCACGGAGAGCTCAGACAGACAGGCCGAGGGTGGCCCTGACCTTCGATGACGGCCCGGGGGAGGGCACGGACTTGCTGCTCTCCATACTCGCCGACGAGGGTGTGTCCGCCACATTCTTCGTCGTCGGCGAGAGCGTGGCGCGGTTTCCAGAGGTCATGGTTCGCCTGGCCAATTCGGAGGGCGTCGAGATGGGGAGCCACACCAGTAGCCATGCCGATCTCACAAAGGCGTCTCCAGAGGCCATCGCGCGTGAGATTGGAGACAATGCGGACTTGATCCGGCGAGTCTCGGGTTTGCAGGTGAGACTGTTTCGGCCACCTTGGGGACGCCACAACGAGACGGTGGACGCCGCCGCCCACGCTGCCGGCCAGTCGCTGATCCTGTACACACTCGATTCGGGGGACTGGTCGCATCACTCGACCGGGGAGACTGTGCGGCGGGTCGCGGAGACAGCTGCCGACGGAGACATCATCTTGTTGCACGACACCCTGCCGTCGACCATTGAGGCGTCCCGGCCGCTCATCCAGGCTCTCAAAGCTCGTGGTTTCGAGCTTGTGACAGTTACTGGACTGCTTGGCCCGACACTGCCCGGTCATTCCTACGACGGACTTGTCGTTCGTCGCGTCAGGGTAGTGCGGTGGTGGCGGCGGCAGGTGGGTATTTTTCTGATTCGTGCGCGTCGGGTGCTCGGTGCCATCCGCCG
Organism: uncultured Propionibacterium sp.; assembly: GCA_937867175.1. Taxonomy (GTDB): domain Bacteria; phylum Actinomycetota; class Actinomycetes; order Propionibacteriales; family Propionibacteriaceae; genus Brooklawnia. The sequence continues at coordinate 1,741 of CALMKG010000045.1, forward strand.
GATCGCAGGGCAGCCCTGGAGGAGCTGACATGACTCCGTCATTTGAGCAAGTGGAGCTGAGGTAGCCGGTGGTCGGTCCCGAGGTGGGTCAGGAAGCGATCAAGCCGATCGGTTTGGACATGTGTGGAGGGCGAATTTCTTCAACAGGCCGTCGGGCTGCGGAATTGTCTGTGCTGTTTCTTGCAGGCGTCTTGTTCACCGGATTCCGTAGCGGGGTCCCTGGGCCGTGGCTGGACGAGGGGGCCACTATCCTCTCCGCGCAGCGGCCGTGGTCATCGTTGCTGGAAATGCTCGGCAACATAGACGCCGTACACGGCCTCTATTACGTGATGATGCATCTTTGGTTCGACTTGGTTGGCTACTCACCATTCACCCTAAGGCTGCCTTCGGTCTTGGCTGTGGCCGCGACAGCAGTCATCTTGGCGCGGTTGGGGGAACGGCTGTTCAGCGCGAGGGCAGGGCTCTGGACGGGGTTCGCCTACCTCGTCATGCCGTCCGCCACCCAATACGCAGTGGAAGGCCGCTCCACCGCCTTGGCTGCGTGCAGCGTGACGCTTGCAGTCCTGTTCTTGGTGGAGGGGCTTCACCGGCAATCGACGGGATGGTGGTTCGGGTACTCACTCGCCATCGTATTGGCCGTCCACCTCTTCCTGTTCAACGGGCTGGTGTTCATGGTGCTGCCCGTGGTTCTCTGGTTGATGCCAGCCAGCCGACGGCAGTGGGCACGTTTCACGATCGGCTCGAGCCTAGC
>CALMKG010000046.1 GCA_937867175.1 uncultured Propionibacterium sp.
GGTCTTGCGCATCGCTGGTTCGTACATGCTGCGCGGCATGTCGAGACAACAGGGAATCTGGAGCGAGTCCAAGGCTGTCCCGTAGCGGTGAATGGTGACGAAAGCCGCCAAGAGCACTGGAATGACCTGGGAAGCGATGGCCAGTCGGCAAAGTGACGTGCGCACCCGAATGTCGCGAGCCCGAAGACCTGCCAGCGAGCGTCCGGACACGGGCGGTGGCGACAAACTCGTGGACCGGGTTTCGGCTGGCCGCGTTGTCGTCGTCCACTTCGGCAGAAAGTAGGAGCGATGTTCAACAAGATCTTGGTGGCCAACCGCGGCGAGATCGCAGTCCGGGCCTTCCGGGCGGCCCGCGAACTTGGTTGCCGCACCGTGGCGGTATTCGCCCAGGAAGACCGCAACTCGGAACACCGCGTCAAGGCGGATGAGTCCTACCAGATCGGCGAATCCGGTCACCCCGTGGCGGCCTACCTCGACATCGACGGCATCATCGCGGTCGCCAAGCACTGCGGCGCCGAGGCAATCTACCCCGGGTACGGCTTCCTCAGCGAGAATCCCGATTTCGCGGCTGCCTGCGCGGATGCAGGGTTGGTTTTCGTCGGGCCCAGTGCCCGGACGATCCGGCTGGCCGGCAACAAGGTGCGGGCCATCGAGCACGCCCGGGCGGCTGGACTGCCCACGCTGCAATCCACCTCGCCAACCACCGATCTCGCCCAGCTGGCGCGTGACGCCACCCAGCTGAGCTTCCCGATGTTCGTCAAGGCGGTGGCCGGCGGCGGCGGTCGCGGTATGCGGCGGGTGGATCGCCCCGAGGATTTGGCGGGGCTGGCCGGTGACGCGATGCGGGAATCCGAAAGCGCCTTCGGTGACGGCACTGTCTACCTGGAGCAGGCCGTACTCAGGCCGCGGCATATCGAGGTGCAGGTGCTGGCCGACCAACAGGGCAACCAGTTGCACCTGTTCGAGAGGGATTGCTCGATCCAGCGTCGGCACCAGAAGGTGATTGAGATGGCGCCGGCTCCGCAACTGGACGCCGAACTGCGTGCGTCCCTCACTGCGGCAGCGCTCGCCTTCACCAAGGAAATCAGCTACACCGGGGCGGGCACGGTCGAGTTCCTGCTGGAGACCGCCGGCCCCCAGGCCGGTAGCTACGTCTTCATCGAGATGAACCCGCGCATCCAGGTGGAGCACACCGTCACCGAAGAGATCACCGATGTCGATATCGTGGCCAGTCAGCTACGCATTGCGGCCGGGGAATCGCTGGCCGAGATCGGGCTGCGCCAAGACGACATCAAGCCGCGCGGCGCGGCCATCCAGTGCCGGATCACCACCGAGGATCCAGAGAACTCGTTCCGTCCCGACACCGGGGTGATCACCGCGTACTCGTCGGCGTCTGGGGCTGGCATCCGGTTGGACGGCGGAACAGTGGGCACCGGCGTTGCCATCAGCCCGCACTTCGATTCGATGCTGGTGAAGCTGACCGCGCGGGGCCGCGACCACGCCACCGCGATCATGCGGGCACGCCGCGCACTGAGTGAATTCCAGATCGAGGGCGTGGCAACCAATATCGCCTTCCTGGAAGCGGTGCTGGCCGAACCTGATCTGCTGGATACCGGCTTGTCGACCGCATTCATCAGCGAGCGGCCTTACCTGCTGCACGCCCAGCCGGCCACCGATCGCAACACCAAACTGCTGCGTCACGTCGCCCACGTCACGGTGAACCACCCCTATGGGCTGGCACCGGCAAGGGCCGAACCGAGACTGAAGCTGCCTGACACCAGCGATCTGGCGCCGATCGACGGCAGCCGGCAGGCGCTGCGCGAGTTGGGGCCGGTCGAGTTCAACCGGCGGCTGCGGGCCCAGCGCCCGGTGGCGATCACCGAAACCACCTTCCGAGACGCGCACCAGTCGCTGTTGGCCACCCGACTACGCAGCATCGACCTGCTGAACGCCGCCAAGACCACCGCGAAACTCACCCCCGGGCTGTTGTCGGTGGAGTGTTGGGGTGGGGCCACCTACGACGTGGCGCTGCGCTTCCTGGCCGAAGACCCCTGGGAGCGGCTCGCCGCGCTGCGGACGGCCATGCCCAACCAGTGCCTGCAGATGCTGCTGCGCGGTCGCAACACCGTCGGCTATACCCCCTACCCGACCGCAGTCACCCAGGCGTTCGTCGCCGAGGCCACCGAAGTGGGCATCGACGTCTTCCGAATCTTCGACGCACTCAACGACGTCGCGCAACTGCGACCGGCGATCGATGCGGTGCTGGGCGATGGCCGTGCGATCGCCCAAGCTGCGCTGTGCTACAGCGGCGACCTGCTCGACCCGGCCGAAGACCTGTACACCTTGGACTACTACCTGCGGCTGGCCGAGCAGCTGGTCGAGGCCGGGGCGCATTCGCTCGCGATCAAGGACATGGCCGGGCTGCTGCGCCCCTACGCCGCCAAGAAGTTGGTCACCGCGCTGCGGGAGAACTTCGATCTGCCCGTGCAGGTGCACACCCACGACACAGCCGGCGGCCAGATCGGCACCCTGCTGGCGGCCATCGAGGCAGGTGCCGACGCGGTCGACGTGGCCAGTGCCCCGATGTCGGCGACCACCTCGCAGCCGTCCATGTCTGCGCTGGTGATGGGCTTGGCGCACACCGAGCGGGCACCCGAACTCGACCCCGATGCGGTGCTGGCGCTCGAGCCGTACTGGGAGGCGACCCGCAAGCTGTACCGACCCTTCGAGTCGGGCCTGCCCGGCCCCACCGGCCGGGTCTATACCCACGAGATCCCGGGCGGCCAGCTGTCGAATCTGCGGCAGCAGGCAACCGCGCTGGGGCTTGGGGACCAATTCGAGCAGATCGAGGAGATGTACGCGGCGGCCAACCAGATCCTCGGCCGCCCGACGAAGGTGACACCCTCGTCCAAGGTGGTGGGCGACCTGGCCTTGCATCTGGTTGCGGTCCACGCCGACCCCGAACAGTTCGCTGCGCACCCGGAGAAGTTCGATCTGCCCGATTCGGTGCTGGGTTTCCTGAGCGGCGAGCTGGGCACTCCAGCCGGTGGCTGGCCCGAGCCCTTCCGGACCAAGGCTCTGGCCGGACGTGTCAAGGATGTCACCATCAACGAACTGACCGATGACGATGCAGCGCTGCTGGCCGAGCCCGGACGCACTCGCCAGCAGACCCTTAACCGGCTGCTGTTCCCGGGGCCGACGGCCGACTGCCAACGGTTCCTGGACGACTACGGCGACCTGAGCGCGCTACCGACGATGTGCTGGCTGTACGGCCTGCAGGCCGGGGTCGAACAGGGCTTCGACGTCGGCAATGGCCGCCAGTTGACCATGACGCTGGAGGCGATCTCGGAGCCTGACAAGCGGGCAGAGCGTACCGTGCTGTGCCAGATGGACGGCCAGTTGCGCGCGGTCAAGGTGCGGGACGTCTCGATCCAGGCCGAGGTCGCCCGGGCCGAACGTGCCGATCCGAACAATCCGGGCCATGTGGCGGCGCCGTTCGCCGGTGCGGCCACGCCGCGGGTCACCCCAGGTGACCAGGTCGAGGCCGGCCAGGTGGTGGCCGGGATTGAGGCGATGAAGATGGAATCGACCATCGCCGCCCCGTGCGCCGGGCTGGTGGCCCGGGTGGTGCTGAATGGTCCGACCGCAGTGGAGGGTGGCGACTTGATCTGTGTCATCGATCCGGCGCAGTGACCACGCGCAGGCTGCTGGCTCCTGTCTGACCGGCTGATTGCCGTGCGTCCACGGCTCACAAACTGGTGGCCAACAGACGCTGGCACGTTCGTCGCAGGCTTGCGGCGGAGGCCTGGTAGCGGCAATGTTGACCCATGAGTTCAAAGACGAGCACAAACGCGCCCAAGGTCACCAGCCCCGCAGACCTACGTAACGTGGTCCTGGTCGGATCAGCCGGTTCGGGCAAGACCACTTTGTTCGAGAACCTGATCAAGGCGCGGATCTCCGGTTATCGTGGCGAGAAGGATGATCCCGAGCGGCTGGCCGTGCTCTCGCTGGCCACCCTCACCAACGGTGACACCGTTATCAACCTCTTCGACGCCCCGGGCAATCCCGACTATGTCGGTGAACTGCGCGCCGGCCTGCGGGCCGCTGACGCCGCCGTCTTCGTGGTCAGCGCCGCCGATGGCATCGACATGACCACCCAGATCCTGTGGAACGAATGCGCCAGCGTGGGCATGCCGCGGGCGATCGTGGTGACCAAGCTCGACACCGAACGGGCGAGCTTCGAACAGACCGTGCAGCAATGCCAAGAGGTCTTCGGGGCCGGCGTCCACCCCGCCTACCTGCCGTTCATCGGGGAAAAGGACCAGATCGTCGGAAACCTGTCGCTGCTGAGCCGCAAGGTGCACGACTACTCGTCCGGCAGCCGCACCTGGCGCAACGCTGACGACGGCGAGTTGGCGGCGATCGAGGACTTCCGCACCGAGTATGTAGAATCGATCATCACCGAATCCGAGGACGACGAGCTCCTGGAGCGCTACTTCGACGGCGACGAACTGGCCGTCGAAGAGGTCGTCAGCAACCTGATGAAGGCGCTCTATCACGGCAGCTTCCACCCGGTGATCCCGGTCACCACCAGCGGTGTGGGAACCGAGGAATTGCTCGGGGTCATCGACCGGGGCTTCCCCACCCCGCTGCGCTGGAAGGCGCCGGCCATCGCCACTGTGGAGGGTGATCCGGTGGAGCCCGGTGAGATCTCCGTCGATGCCCCGCTGCTCGCAGAGGTCATTCGCACCACCTCCGACCCTTACGCCGGCCGGCTTTCCATGGTGCGTGTCTTCAACGGCACCCTGCGGCCGGACACCACGGTGCACATCGCCGGGCACCGGGCCCAGTTCTTCGGCGGAAACGGGCAAGGTGACCACGACGACGAGGAGCGGGTCGGGCTGCTGACTGCACCGCACGGCGTCGAGCTGCACCCGAAGGAGGTCGCGATCGCCGGCGAGGTCGTGATGGTCGCCAAGCTGGGCACCGCAGAAACCAGTGACACGTTGAGCGACCCGGCAGCCTCGCGCGTCGTCGAGCCCTGGCTGCTGCCGGAGCCCCTGCTGCCGGTCGCGATCCGCGCGGCCAGCCGCAACGACGAGGACAAGCTTGCGGGTGCCCTGCAGCGACTGGTGGTCGAGGATTCCACCGTCAAGCTGGAGCGTGCGCCGGGCACCGAGCAACTGCTGCTGTGGACGATGGGCCAGGCCCACCAGGACCTCTTGATGAACCGGTTGAAGGATCGCTACGGCGTCAACATCACCGCGGACCCGATTCGGGCCGCTCTGCGCGAGACATTCATCAAGCCGGCAACGGCCCATGGCCGTCACGTCAAGCAGTCCGGCGGGCATGGACAGTATGCGGTCTGTGACATCAAGGTGGAGCCGAACGAACGCGGCGCCGGATTCGAGTTCATCGATGAGGTTGTCGGTGGCGCGGTACCGCGTCAGTTCATCCCCTCTGTCGAGAAGGGCGTGCGCGCCCAGATGGAGAAGGGCACCCTCACCGGACACCCTATGGTCGACATCAAGGTGACGCTGTATGACGGCAAGGCCCACTCGGTCGACTCATCCGACATGGCCTTCCAGTCCGCCGGCGCCTTGGCGCTCAAGGAGGCGTCCAATCCCTCGACGGTGGCCCTGCTGGAGCCTCTTGACCAGGTGAGCGTGACGGTCAATGACGAGTACCTTGGCGCGGTGATGACCGACCTGAGCAACCGACGGGGCCAGGTGCTGGGCACCGATTCAGCAGGCTCCGGCAAATCGACGGTGAATGCGCTGGTGCCCCAGAGCGAGTTGAGCCGATACGCGATCGACCTGCGGGGCCTCGCACGCGGTTCGGGCAGCTTCAGCCGCAAATTCCACGGCTACGAGGTGATGCCGACCAACTTGGCGCAGGAGTACATGAAGGCCTGAGGCAGCACCGCTTCAAGGGAGGCCCGTCATTCGGCGGGCCTCCCTGTGCATATTCAATGGCGTCCGACCCGCCCTTGCCTAGCGGGTCGAAACCAGCGAGGTCATGTACAGGGCACGTGGATCGTCCCGGTCGATCAACTCCTTGCCGAACGGGAAGGCGGTGACCGGGATCATCATTATGCTGACCACGGCGTTCGCGATCCCGACGATGGTGATCGCCTGGGTGAGCGCGGTGACGAGATGGACGATGACCAGCAGCCAACCCACCGTGACGAACCAGATGACGTTCATGATCGCTGAGCCAGCGCCGGCTTCCGGCTTCTTCACCACGAGGGTGCCGAAAGGCCACAGCACGTAACGGGCCATCCGGAACGAGGCGATGCCGACCGGGATCGTGACGATCAGCAGGCAGGCGATGACGCCTGCGACGAAGTAGGCTGCCGCCAACCAGATACCACCGAGCAGCAGCCACAAGACATTGAGGACGGTACGCATCCCTCAATGGTGCCACCGCGCCTATGCTGGCGGGCATGTCGCAAGCGCACCACATGGGTGACAAATCCGGAACGAGGTCCGTGGTCTCCTACGTGCGACGCAGCCCACGGATGAACCCCTCGCAACGCAACGCTCTTACTCGGCTGAGTAGCCGATACTTGGTCGACGTGCCGCACAGCGAGCTGAGCACCTCGGTCGCGGTGCACGCCCATGTTGACTGGGCCGCACAGTTCGGTCGTCCGGTTGACGAACTGCTGGTAGAGATCGGCTCAGGCACCGGGGACGCCCTGGTGGCCAGCGCCCTTGCCAATCCGGAAGCCTGCTTGGTCGCCTTCGAGGTCTACGAGAGAGCCGTGGCAAGCACGGTGGCCAAGCTGGACATCGCGGGGGCGTCCAATGCCCGGCTATTGATGGTGGATGGTGTGCAGGGTCTGGAACGGTTGATCGCGCCCGGCACGGTGCGCGAGCTCAGCACCTTCTTCCCCGATCCCTGGCACAAGAAGCGACACCATAAGCGACGGCTCGTCTCGGCGTCCTTCGGCGAGTTGGTCGCCAGCCGATTGGTGGTGGGTGGACGCTGGCTGCTGGCGACCGACTGGCCTGATTACGCCGAGCAGATGCGCTCGGTCCTGGACGCCGTCCCCGGCCTGCACAACGAGTACGCCGACTCCGGGGGCTGGGCGCCACGCCCTCGGTCGCGTCCGATCACGAAGTTCGAATCCCGCGGCATCGCGGCCGGCCGGCCGGTGGTCGACCTCTGTTATCGGAGGTTGCCATGAGCGAAACGCGGAGGTGGCGGATCGACCTGGCATATGACGGGGCCGCCTTCCACGGTTGGGCGGCCCAGCGTGATCTCCGGACGGTACAGGGCGAACTGGAGCACTGGATCACCATGGTGCTTCGCCTGGACTCTCCCGCCGAACTGACGGTGGCTGGCCGGACCGACGCAGGGGTGCACGCCCGCGGACAGGTCGCCCACCTCGACCTGTCGCCTGAGCACGACGCCACCCACCTGGCGCACCGCCTCGCTCGGGTCCTACCCGCCGACGTGGTGGTTCAGCGGGTGGTCCGGGCGGCGCCGGGTTTTGACGCCCGCTTCTCGGCTATCTGGCGACGTTACGTCTACCGGTTGTGGGACCGCGACTCAGCGCCCGATCCGCTGCTGCGCAATCACCACACCTTGGTCACCGAGCGGTTGGACGTTGCGGCGATGGACCAGGCTGCCGGGCTGCTGGTCGGGCTACGCGATTTCGCCCCGTTCTGCCGGCATCGCGACCGAGCCACCACCATCCGCCACCTCACCGGGCTTCGTGTGGCCCGGTTGGGCGACGGCCGGGGCACCATCGAGTTCACCGTGCAGGCAGACGCCTTCTGTCATTCCATGGTGCGGTCCTTGGTCGGGGCCCTCTGGGCGGTGGGTTGCCGACGTCGCGACCAGGCCTGGTTGCAGGCGGTGATCGCGCATCCCACCAGGCATGGCGATGTCCACGTCATGCGTCCCGAGGGCCTGTGCCTGGAGGAGGTGGGCTACCCACCGGATGCCGAACTGGCCCAACGAGCCGCACAGGCGCGCGAGTTGCGTGAGCTGCCCCGGCCCGCGGAGCCAAGATGAGCCACTACTTCAAGACACCGGCCGACCAAACCGGACGTCACCATGTGCGGGCCACCATCTGGGGACGCGAATTGGACCTCGTCTCGGCACCGGGGGTCTTCAGCGCGCATCGGCTCGACACCGGCACCCAAGTGCTCTTTCGCGCCGCCACCCCACCGACCGTAGATAGCCGGCGACTTCTCGATCTCGGCTGCGGCTTCGGACCGATCGCCATCGCGTTGGCCACCTGCTGTCCCTGGGCTCAAGTGGACGCCGTGGACGTCAACGAGTTGGCGCTGCAGTTGACCGACGAGAATGCCGAGTTGCACGGTGTCGCGGACCGGGTGCGGACCGCGCTTCCAGAGTCACTGCCCGCCGACATCGAGTACGACGAGATCTGGTCCAATCCGCCGATCCGGATCGGCAAGCTGGCCCTGCACGAGTTGCTGCTGGACTGGCTCCCCCGGCTGCGTCCCGGCGGGGTGGCGTGGTTGGTGGTGGGTAAGAACCTCGGTGCCGACTCGCTGCAGAGTTGGCTCGACGAGCAGGGTTGGCCGGCCACCCGAGTGGCCTCCGCGAAGGGCTTCCGAGTCCTACGGGTAGCGCGAAGCACCCCTGGGGTTGACAACGTCACGGAATAAACGGGAGTCGGGAGTCGCTATGCCTGTCAGCGAACTCGGCTTTGGTCAGTTCGACAACAGACGCCCACCGCAGAGAAAGCGAACTCAACCATGGCTATCTACACACTGCCGGACCTGGACTATGACTACGGTGCCCTCGAGCCGCACATCAGCGGCGAGATCATGCGGCTGCACCACGACAAGCACCACAAGGCATACGTGGACGGCGCCAACACCGCCCTAGAGAAGCTGTCCGAGGCCCGCGCGAAGGGTGACTTCGCCACCATTGGCAAACTCGAGAAGGACCTCGCCTTCAACCTTGGCGGCCACGCCAACCACAGCGTCTTCTGGAAGAACATGACCCCCAACGCGCCTGAGCGTCCCGAGGGTGAGTTGGCCGCGGCCATCGACGAGTATTTCGACAGCTTCGACGCCTTCAAGAAGCAGTTCGGGGAGGCCGCGAAGTCGATCCAAGGCTCCGGCTGGGGCGCGCTGGTCTATGACCCGATCGGGGGCCGGCTCAACACCCTCGCCTTCTATGACCAGCAGAACAACATGCCGGTCGGCTCTGTGCCGCTGCTACTGCTCGACATGTGGGAGCACGCCTTCTACCTGCAGTACAAGAACGTGAAGGCCGACTATGTCGAGGCTTTCTGGAACGTCGTCAATTGGCACGACGTGGCCGAGCGCTTCGCCAACGCCGCCAAGTAAGCTGCTCCGATCGAAGTGAGTGCCTCCGCCAACCTGCGGGGGCACTTCTTTTTGCTTCTGATTAGGCAACACATCCCTTCCCGCCAAGCCAGTTGGCAACTTTCTTAGTTTTTCTTGGCGTTTTCTCAGGTTCAGATTAGACTGATGATCACGAGTTCACCAGACTCGTGCTGCCAGCCAAGGCAGCTGTCAACCAAGAGAGAACCGGATGAAAAAGCCTGTTGTCGCGACCATAGCTGGTGCTGTCGCTCTGGTGTCGATCGGCGCCGGCGGCTTCGCCAGCGCAATGGACAAGGCCATCACGTTGAGGGTTGACGGCCAGACCCAACAGGTGCATGTCTGGGGCAGCACCGTCGAAGATGCCCTTGCGGCGCACTCCCTCGAACTCACCCCGCGCGACGAGGTCAGCCCCACCACCGATACCCCGATCGCCGACGGCAGCATCGTCGACGTCCGGTTCGCACGCCCCGTCACTGTGATCGTGGACGGCGAGCTGAAGAACTTCTGGACCACCGCCACCACCTTGGACCAGGCGCTGGCTGAGATCGGTCTGCATGACACCGATGCCCGGCTGTCCGTGGCGCGGACCTCCGCACTGGGCCGGGACGGCCTGACCTTCGCCGCGGTCACGCCCAAGGATGTCACTGTCACGATCGGCAAGCAGTCCTCGACCGTTCGCTCCACTGCGTCCGATGTGCTGAGCCTGCTGAACGAGAACGGCATCATCGTCGACTCGGACGACCGGGTCAGCCCTTCGGTCGCCACCCCGGTAACCGCCGGGATGACCGTCACCATCAACAAGGTGGACGTGAAGCAGGAGTCCGGCGAGCAAGCCATCGATTTCAATACTGTGACCACCGAGGATGCCGCGCTGGCCAAGGGCACCGAACGGGTGACCGTTGAGGGCCAGCAGGGCACCAGGCAGGTAGTCTGGGAAGTCACCTATGTCGATGGGGTGGAGGAGTCCCGCGCGGTCCTCCGCGAGGACGTCGTCAAGGCCCCGGTTGATCGGGAGGTCACCACTGGCACCAAGGTGACGGCCGGCGCCTCGACCGGCAGCACGACCTACAGCGGCAGCCATGCCGACTGGATGGCCGCCGCCGGCATAGCGCCGTCGGACTACTCGGCAGTCGAGATCTTGGTCGAACGCGAATCGAGCTGGAACCCGAACGCAGTCAATTCCAGCAGTGGCGCTTGCGGGCTGACCCAGGCCCTGCCCTGCTCGAAGCTTGGCGCCAACTGGAACGACCCGGTCGTTGCTTTGGCGTGGGGTGACGCCTACGTCAAGGGACGCTACGGCAGCTGGCAGGCGGCGCTGGCCCACAGCTACGCCAATGGCTGGTACTGACAAGGAAGCACGGAACTGATGAACAAGCCAATTGCCATGGCGGTTGCCGGTATGGTCGCCGCCACCTCACTCGGGCTGGGCGGTTTCGCCAGCCATATGAACAAGGAGATCGTCCTCACCGTGGACGGCCACTCTGAACCCGCAAACGTCTGGGGCAGCACGGTGCGAGACGCGCTGGAGGCGAACAAGATCACACTCGGCTCCCATGATGAGGTCGTGCCGGGCGTCGACGCCAAGATCGCCGATGGCAGCATCGTGACGATCAACTACGGGCGTCCGATCACCGTGATCATCGATGGCGTCGAGAAGACTTTCTGGACCACCGCCACCACAGTGGACGACGCCTTGGCCGAGATCGGGCTGCACGGCTCGTCGGCCCAGCTGTCGGTCAGCCGCTCGACAGCATTGAGCCGCGAGGGCCTCACCCTCACCGCCACCACACCCAAGGATGTCCAACTCAAGGTTGACGGCAAGCAACTCGCGACCACCTCGGCAGCACCCAACATCGCCGGCCTGCTGAAAGACGCCGGCATCACGCTTGGCGCGCAAGACCGGGTGACGCCGGGCTTGGCTGAGGCCGTGACAGCCGGCATGGTCGTCACCGTGCAGCGTGTTCAGGTCGTCGAGGAGACGACTGTCGCACCGATCGACTTCCAGACCGAGACGACCGAGGACCCGAACCTCAGCCAAGGCACGACGAACGTGACCACCCCTGGCCAAGAAGGTGAGAAGAACGTCGTCTACTCCATCGTCCGGGTGGACGGGGTCGAAGAATCCCGCACCGTGGTGCGCGAGGAAGTCACCCGCCAACCGGTCAACAAGCGAGTCACGCTAGGCACCAAGGCGACGTCCTCGGCGCCCGCGGTCGCCAACGGCAGCACTTGGGACGCGATCGCCCAGTGTGAGTCGGGAGGCAACTGGGCGATCAACACCGGCAACGGCTACTACGGCGGCCTGCAGTTCTCCAGCACCACTTGGCTGAACTTGGGCGGCGGCGCATACGCCCCGACCGCAGACCTCGCCACCCGCGAGCAGCAGATCGCGATCGCCGAGAAGGTGCTCGCCGCCCA
>CALMKG010000047.1 GCA_937867175.1 uncultured Propionibacterium sp.
GACCGGTCGGCATGTGACGTCGCCGGGTGACGTCCCAGAACCTGAATCCTGTAGCAAGATAGGGACGCCGGGTGTCGGCCAGGAACTTGCCGAGCCAGCCGCTCTGGATCGCCGAACCCGGGCCGCCCTGCAGGTGCAGCAGGTTCTTGGGGCCGGTACCGATCACCGAGTACTCCATGCCATTCGACGAGGTGCCCAGGTGCGGTTCGCCAAGGGCCTCACCGGTGGATCGGCTGCGCCGCACCAGCGCCATGCCCGCAGTGACTGCGGTGCCGACCAGCAGGACGCCCGGAATCCACCTGCCCGTCACTGTCCCCATGGCGACAGCCTAACCACTGCCTGTCATCCGGTGATCCCTGCTTGGTGTCGCGACCCGGCAGGGCGTCAGTCGGTGGCCGACCGGCGAGGACGGACTGCCGCCGTCGACCTGGTCAGCCCGCCCAGGGCGACACGGCGCGGCCGGATGAGTCGTTGACGTTCCAGGTCGACCGTGCCGGCGCCGGCCAGCCCCCTGGGTTCGACCTCCAGCAATTCGATGGCTTCCAGCGGACTGCCGGCCAGTTCGGCTGCCCGCTGGCGGGCCTGCTGTTCGATCTTCGGCCAGTCCTCCTCGAGCCCGGCGGGGTCGCCCAGCACGTCGAGGGAGTGAGCGACCCGACCGGTGCTTGCCTCATACCCGATGATGCGGCGGGCCTTGAACTGCGCGGTCGCTGCCCACTTGGCAGTCGCTGGACCGTCGTCGTCGAAGACGTAGACCGTGCTCAGCGAGGTGGCGTTCGCGTAGAAGACACTGTTGCGCACCTCGACCGAAACACAGCGGGAGATGCGTTCGGAGTTCCAGTCATGCGACGGCGGAAGCTGCTTGTAGCGGATCTGCCCGTTCTTGCCGAGCCACACGTACCGGTGCACCCGCACCCCGACGGTGCCGACGGCGCCCCGCTCGATATCGACCCCCAGCGTCAACGCAGAAAGGGCCGTCGTGATGAGGATGTCCGGCGGCGACTCGTAGCCGAACCAGAAAAGGTAGTCGGCGGTGGCGACCTCGTCACGGTCGGACGAGTACAGCTCGATCCAATGATCGAGAACGTTCACGACGTTCGGCATCAGATTCCCCCATTCCCGGTTGGACGCAGGCTCAGCGCCCCCACAAGCAGCGTCACACCAAGTGGCATGAAGATACCCTCGATGGCGGCCAAACCCATGACGACCACCTCCTGAGGCGAATGGTAGTTACCCGAATCGGGTGATGCGGCAACTGCGTGGTGTCCAGATGATGGGTGGGCGCAAGTCCGTGGGTCGACAAGGGGGACTGGGATGAATGGGGTGCTCGCCTTCGCCATCGTCATGGCGGTGTGGACGTTCAGTGACTTCGTCTCGAAGAAGACGAAGTCACTGCTTTCGTCACTGTTCGTCGCCTCGATAATCTTCTTCGTCGGCTACCTGACCGACATCTTCCCTGATGACCTGTTGCCTGCTTCGTCGCTGCTCGGGCTGGGTGGGGTGGTGGTCGGATTCATCATCGTCCACCTCGGCACCCTGATCAGCATCGCCGAGTTCAAGCGCCAATGGAAGACTTTCGTGATCGGCGTCTCCACGGTCATCGGCATCGGCGTCCTGCTCTACGTCGCCGGCCTGGTTTTTGGTGGCGGTAGGCGGTCCCAGGTCTACGAGGGCGTCGCCCAAGCCATGGACTACGTGGTCGCGGGTATCGGCGCACTGAGCGGTGGCACCATTTCTGTGCTGATCATCCAGGACGCGGCGCTCGGCGTCGGGTTGACCAGCGTCGCCGTCTTCCCGGTACTGATCGCCGCCTTGCAGGGTTTGATTGGCTTCCCGTTGACCTCGTTGATCCTGAAGAAGGAGGCGTCGCGGTTGAGCGCCGAGTATCGGGCGGGCAACTTGGCGCCGGTCGTGGTCGAAGAATCGGCCTCCGCGACGGAGTCGAAGATCCCGGCGGCCTTCCGGACCACCCCCGGCACGTTGCTGGTGGTCGGCGCGGTGGTGCTGGTATCCATCCTGATCAACAACCTCACCAACGGCATTCTGAACACCTTCGTGGTGGCGTTGATCTTCGGGATCGCACTGCGCGCCTTCGGCGTCTTCAAACCCGGCATCCTGAACGGCATCGACGCCTACGGCCTGATGATGCTCGCCATCTTGATCCTCGTCTT
>CALMKG010000048.1 GCA_937867175.1 uncultured Propionibacterium sp.
TGGAGCCTGACCGTCGTGGCCGGCCCAACCGGACGACGCTCGATCACCGTGTTGTGCTCCTCAATCGAGACGCTGTGCCAGCAGTGGGCCCTTGGCTTCACCCGACGCAGCGGGATCGAGGTGCTCATGGTGCGGCTGCCGACCGGTGAGGCATTGGCGCGGCTGAGCCGGCCGGCTTCGGCCGGGGAGTTCGACGTCTGGCACGGCGGCCCGTCCGACATGTACGTGGTGGCCCAGTCTCGCGGACTGCTGGCGCCCTACCTCTCCCCCGAGGCCGGCTCCGTGGCAGCCCAGTACCGGGATCCCGACGGTTGGTGGACGGGCGCCTACCTAGGGGTGCTGGGCTTCTGCTCCAACAAGCGGCTGCTGGACGAACTCGGCTTGGGCGTCCCCCGGTCATGGGACGACCTGCTCGCGCCGGCGCTGCGGCACCGCGTCTCGCTTCCCAGCCCCGTCACCTCCGGTACCGGCTACACGTGGCTGAGCACCCAGGTGCAGCGCCTGGGCGGGGAGCAGGCAGCGTTGGCCTACGCGCGAGCGCTCGACCCTCAGGTGCTGCAGTACACCAGCTCAGGTCTTGCCCCCGCCGGCGTTGTTGGGCGCGGCGAGGCGGTGGTGGCCGTCACGTTCACCCAGCACTGCGTCCGGGCCGCCGACGCCGGTATGTCAGATCTCGTCGTCAGTTACCCCCAGGAGGGCACCGGGTTCGAGATCGGGGCAGTCGCCGTGCTCGCCCACGCCGCCGATCCGGACGCCGCCCACGCCTACGTTGACTGGGCAATTTCCCGCGAAGCCCAGACCGCAGGGTCCGAGGCCGTGGCCGTCCAACTGCCCACCCGAGACGACGTCCCCAGCGACGCCCGTCTGGAGGGCGGCGCCCTGCTCATCACGCATCCCAACCTCGACCCCGACCTGCGAGAACGGCTAGTGGAAGCCTTCCAGACGCAGGTACACCGGTGAGCCGCCCCGGTCGGTTTGCGCTGGTCGGCGTGCTGCTGCTGCCGAGCGCGGTCGTCTTCGGGCCGCTGGCCGGGCGGTGGATTAGCCCCGACGGGCGGCAGGCCGTCCTTGCCGTCGCGGTCAACCAACCCGGCCTGATCATCAACACGGTCGCCTATGGGGCGCTCACCGCGCTGGCGGCCACCCTGTTGGGGTGGGGACTCGCCCATCTGCAGCACGTCTATGCCCCACCCGGACGGGGCCTGCTGCACAACCTGGCGCTGGTGCCCCTGCTCATGCCCTCATTCACCTTCGCAATGGCGTTGGTTCTGCTCTTCGGCCACAGCGGGCTCGCGGTGCGGGCCACGGGGTTGCCGGGCGGGCTGGTCTACGGCTTCACCGGTCTGGTAGCGGCGGGCGCCTTGTCGCGTCTGCCCATCGCTTATCTGGCCCTCGGCCACGCCTACCGCGGCTTGGACATGCGCGTCCTGGAAGCGGCTGCCGACCTGGGGGCGTCCAATTGGCGTCAACTGCGCTCGATCTTGTTGCCCCGGCTGGGCCGGACGCTGGTCGCCACGGTCTGCCTGATCATGGCAGACACCGTGGCCGACCTCGCTGTGCCCATCGTCCTGGCCGGTGATGTGGGCACGCTGGCCGCCCGGGTGGTCGAGGCGGCGAGCGGCGAGGGCGACCTGACGATGGCGGTCGCCTACGCGGCGTGGCTGCTGCCGATGGGGTTAGTGCTCATCCCCCTCGCGAACCGATTCTCCTCGCGTCCCGAGGCGGCCGGGGCGACGCGCCGCCCATTCGTGCGTCCCTTGGACGGGGCGGGCGTCTTCCTGCTCGTGGTCGGCTGGGTCACGGTTGGCCTGGTGGCGATGCTGCTTGTGACGGTCTTGGTCGGGTCGTTCCTGACGGCGGTCGGTGTCGACGCACGTCCGACCCTGTCGCACTTCGCGGACATCGTCGCGGGCAGCCAGACCCGGGCCTTGGCCACCACGGTGCTCACCTCGCTGCTGGCTGTCGTGTTCGTGATGGCGGGGGTGGCGGGGTTGACTGCGATCGTCACCCTGGGTGGGGCGCCGGGGGCACGGCGGATTCTCGAGACGGTTGCGTCGGTCCCCGGAATCGTGTGGGGGCTTGGCGCGTTCGTGCTTGTCGAGGCGAACCGTCGAGGGGTCTGGGAGTCGGCGTCGTGGACACACCTGTGGGGTTGGGGTGCGTTGGGGATCATCCTGACGGTGCACATGGTGCGGTTCGTCCCCCAGGTGTCGGGTTCGCTTCTGCGCACCGCCGAGGACGCCGCACCGCGGGTGCGGGAGACCGCAGTGGTGCTCGGAGCTGGGCGAGCCGAGGTGGCCCGGGCCCTGGTGGTGCCGACCATGCGGTCACAGTGGCTGGCTGCCGGCCTGGTGGTCTTCGCCCGGACGCTCACCGCGATCTCGTCGGTGGTCTTGC